>CAYPDO010000120.1:0-9826 GCA_964409495.1 uncultured Bordetella sp. | reverse complement strand
GCCCGAGGACCGCGGCAGCGGCGCCGACAACTTCCGCATCCTGCGCTACATCGCCAAGTACACGATCAACCCGGCACGCATGTTCGGTATCGACCACGAAGTCGGCTCCATCGAGCCGGGCAAACTGGCCGACTTGGTCTTCTGGCGCCCGGACAGTTTCGGCGTCAAGCCAGAGATGGTCATGAAGTCGGGCTTTCCGGTCTGGGCCCCGCTGGGCGAGGCCAACGCCTCGCTGATGACCTGCGAACCCCTGCGCTACCGCCCCATGTGGGGCTGCTTCGGCCGCGCGCCGCAGGCGCTGGGCGTGCGCTTCGTGGCGCCTCCCTCGATGGTTGCAGACCTCAGCCGGCGCCTGGACCTCAAGGCAAAGCTGGTGGCGGTGGCCGGCACGCGCGGGCTGACCAAGCGCGACATGCTGTTCAACGACACGGTGGCTGACATCACGGTGGACCCGGAGACCTTCCGCGTCTACCTCGACGGCCAGGCCCTGGACAGCGCGCCGGCCAAGCGGGTGGCGCTGGGCGCCTCTTACATGCTGAAGTAGAAAGGAGCGGCGATGAGCATCGTGCGCCTGGGAATCGGCGGGCCGGTGGGCAGCGGCAAGACGCGGCTGGTCGAACGCCTGCTGCCGGTCTTCGCCGCCGAAGGCATCTCGACCGCGGTCATCACCAACGACCTGGTGACACGCGAGGATGCGGAGCGCGTGCGCCGCTCCGGGCTGATCGACCCCGAGCGCGTGCTGGGCGTCGAGAGCGGAGCATGCCCGCACACCGCCATCCGCGAGGACCCGTCGGTCAACATCGAGGCCGCCGAATGGCTCGAGCGGCGTTTCCAGCCCGATGTCATCCTGATCGAAAGCGGCGGCGACAACCTGGCGGCCACCTTTTCCAGCGAACTGGTCGATTGGTGGGCCTTCGTCATCGACGTGGCGGGCGGCGACGACATCCCACGCAAGCGCGGGCTGGGCGTGCTGCGCGCCGATCTGCTGGTGGTCAACAAGGTCGATCTCGCGCCACACGTGGATGCGGATCTGGAACGCATCCGCGCCGACGTGGCCACCGCGCGTCCGGCCCGCCCTTCGCTGTTCACGGACCTGCGCCGCGGCGACGGCGTGCGGGAGGTGTTCGACGAGATCGTGCGCGCGGCGCTGTTCGGCCATGGGCGCGGATGACGGACGGCCTGCTGCAGATGCGCCTGGCCTGCGACGGCCAGGGCCGCACCCGGCTGGTGGAGCGGCGGCAGCGCTATCCGCTGACCACCACGGCCGTGCTGCCCCTCGACGCAGGGCCGGGCGCATTGGTCTATGTCCAGAATGCCGCGGGCTCGGTCTTCGGCGGCGATCGCCTGCACATCGACGTGGCCCTGGAAGCCGGCGCCAGCCTGTGCCTGTCCACGCCTTCGGCCACCCGCCTGCAGGGCGACGTGCTGTCGGTGCAGACCGCCCGCATATCGGTCGCGCAGGGGGCGTTCTTCGAATCCATGCCCGACATGCTGATCCCGCACCCGCGAGCGCTGCATCGTCAGCACACCACGATCGAACTGGCAACGGGCGCCAGTTCCATCGTGGCCGAAACCCTGGCGCCGGGCCGCGTGGCCCGCGGAGAGCGGCACGCCTACCAGGCCGTCTCGCTGCGTCTGCAAGTCATCCTCGACGGACATCCGATCTTGCGCGACGCTGCCACGTTCCGCCCCGGCGAAGCCGATCCATCACTGACGGGCAGCCTGGGAACGGAAGGCTATGTCGGCGCCCTGTTCGCTTTGACCCAGAACGGATGCCACGAAGAGCTGGCCAACCGCATGAACGCCGAACTGGCAGCCTTGCCGGGCATCTACGGTGGGGCATCGCCCTTGGCATCCGGACATGGTGCCGTCGCCCGTGTTCTGGCCAGCGAGGGGCCTCTGCTGCGACACGCCATGCATCTGGCCTGGGATGCCGCGCGCCGCTGCATGCATGGCCGCCCTGCGCCTCGACTACGAAAGTAGCTCCCATGCATCGAGAAGACTCTTCCCCACTGATCGTGAACCACATCCTGGGCCATTGCGATGCGGCGCCGTTCTCCGGCCGACCCACCGAGCGAATCCTCGTGCCGGCGGCCGAAGCGGGCCGCCGCCGCATGCGCGTACGCAGCGACCGCGGCACCGACGTCGCGATCGATCTGCCGAAGCCGAGCTGGCTGTTCGACGGGGCGGTCCTGCATGACGACGCCCGGCGCGTCCTGATCGTCGCGCGTCCACCCGAACCCGTCATGGTGATCGCGCTGGCGGACATGGCGCCGGCCGCCGTGTTCCGCATCGGCCATGCGCTGGGCAACCGGCACAGCCCGTCGGAGCTGCACGGCGGCGAGATCGTCGTGCCCGTGTCCGATACGCCGGAACTCACGGCACGGCCGGTGCTGGCGCTCGGACTGGCCGGCCTGGTTCTGCGCTTCGAGAACAGGCCGTTCGCCGCCGCTGCGCCGCCCACCTGCGGCGGCGCGGCGCACGAGCACCCTCCCCGGCAGCACGAGCATCACGGGCACCACGAGCACCACGGGCATGGACACCGCGATTGACGATGCGGCCGCCGGCCCCCTGCTCGCGCTGATGCAGTTGTCGGACTCGGCCCTGCCGATCGGCCGCCATGCGCACGCGATGGGCCTGGAGCGACTGTTTCGCGACGGCCGCGTGCCCACGCGCGCAGCGCTGAGGGAAATGATCGTGTCCGCGCTGCTGCATGGCGCGGCGCGTGCCGATGGCGCCGCCACCGCGCTGGCGCACGATGCGCTACGCGCGGGCGATGCGCACGCCCTCCGGCGGGTCGATGCACAACTGGATCTGCTCAAGCAGACGCCATCGGCGCAGGCCGCGTCGCGCCGCTGCGGAAGCCGGCTGGCCGCGTTGGCCGCCACCTTCGACGCGCAGGCGGTGCTGGCCGACTACGCCGCCGAAGTCGCTGCCAGGAAGACACCGGGCCACCTTGCCGTCGTCTCCGGCGCCGTCTGTGCCGCCGCGGGCGTCCATCGCGAGCACGCCGTGCTGGCCGAGATGCGCGGCGTGGCGACCATGATCCTGTCGGCCGCCGTCCGGCTGGACATCGTGCCCGCCACCGCGGGCCAGTCGATGCTGGCCGCCCTGGCGCCCGAGATCGTGGCCGCCGCATGCATCGCCCTGCGAACGGGCGAGGACGACATGGAGTGCGGCGCGGCCGCCGGGCTGGAGATCGCCGCCATGCGCCATGCGCGCGACGACGCGCGCCTGTTCGCCAGTTGACTCACCCCATTCGAGGAATCTTCACCGATGCAGCAAGACCGGATATTGCGCGTGGCGCTGGACTGGGCCGTCGACGACATCGATCCTCCCCGCTCCTTCGGCGGCTGGAACACCGGCCGCGTCGTGCAGCAGACGCACGAAAGCCTGATGGAGGACGATTTCCATACCCGCCCCGTGCCGGCCGACGCGCCGACGCAGGTCGTGCCGCGGCTGGCCGAGGCCGTACAGCAGTCCCCCGATGCCCGCGAGGTCGTGTTCCGCCTGCGCCGCGGCGTGCGCTTCCACGACGGTGCGCCGCTGGACGCCGACGCCGTCGTGCTCAACTACCAGCGCATGTGCATGCCTGGCTCGCCGCACTTCTCCGAGGTGGTGGCCGACTTCAACCGCGAGGGGGCGGGCCTGATCGAGCAGGTGCGCGCGCTCGACGCGATGACGGTGGCGTTCCGGCTGAGCGAGCCGTTTCCGGAGTTCCTTCGCTACATGACGCAGGAAGACGCACCTGGCGCACAGTCCCTGATCAGCCCCGCCGCCATCCGCGCATTCGGTCCCGACGGCTGCGCCGACCGCGCGCCGGGCACGGGCGCCTTCCGCTTCCACCGCCGCTTCGAGACCGACGGCGGATCGGCGGTGGAGCTGCTGCGCAACGACGCCTACTGGGACGGCCCGCCGGCCATCGACGGCATCCAGTTCCTGCCCTTTCCGGCGCTAGCCGACCGCGTGCGCGCCCTGGCCGAAGGCAGGGTCCATGTGGCCTACAGCCTGGAGGGCGCGGACCTGCAGGACCTGCAGGCGCGCGGTTTCGACGTTCCCGCGTTCTCGCCGCCCTATCTCTGGTATCTGGTCTTCAACCTCCATGACCCGCGGGTGGCCGACGTGCGCGTGCGGCAGGCCATCGCCCACGCCATCGACCGGCAGGCGCTGTGCGACGACCTGTTCCCGGGCGCTACCTTGCCCGCCACCACGGCCATTCCCCCCGGTGCGCCGGCGCACGACCCGCAGGCGCCCGAGCGCTATCCCTACGACCCCGACCGCGCCCGCATGCTGCTGGCGCAGGCCGGCGCGGCGCAGGGCATGACGCTGCACGTCGTCGGCGCGCAAGCCGGCTCGGCGCAACTCGACCCCGGCGCGATCTACCGGCGCCTGGCCAGGGACCTGGCCAAGGTCGGCATCCGGCTGGAGGTGACGCTGCATCCGGACTGGGTCGGCTATTGCAACCAGTGGCGCGAAGGTGCGCCGGCCGGCGTCTCGTTCAGCGAGATGAGCTGGGCCATGTCGTGCGACCTGTGGCTGTCGCAAGTCCTGCACGGCAGGAACACGTCGCCGCGCGGCTTCAACGCCGGCTACCACCAGGACGCGGCCCTGGACACGCTGCTGGACCGGGCGCGCGGTGCCTTGCCGCAGCAGGAGCGCACCCGGCTCTACCGCGCGGCCGATGCGCGCGTCATGGAAACCCTGCCCATCCTTCCCCTGCTCACCTCGGCCAGGGGCATGATCGCCAGTTCCCCCCGCGTCGCGGGCCTGACGGTCGTCAACCAGTGCTGGCAGGACTTTCGGCGCGTGCGCTTGACTTGAAGAATGGCCGAGTTTTTGCTCCCCTGCCGAACATGACGCTCAACACCGATCCCTGGACCTTGGGTGTCCTCTATTCGCTCACCGGGCACACGGCCATCTCGTCCAGGCAACACGTGCAGGGCATCACGCTGGCCCTGGAGGAGATCAACGCGCGTGGCGGCGTGCGCGGCCGGCCGTTGGCCACCAGGATCTACGACACCGAATCCGATCTCGGCCGCTATCGCCAGTACGTCGACCGCCTGTTCGCTGACGACGGTGTCGACGTAGTGATCGGCTGCTGCACATCGCTCAGTCGCAAGGCGGTCTTGCCCACCATCGAGCGCCGGAACGGCTTGCTGCTGTACCCGGACCTCTATGAAGGCTTCGAGTATTCGCCCAACGTGCTCTACGCCGGCGCGGCCACCAACCAGAACACGCTGCCACTCGCGCGCTACCTGCTGCGCGGAGGCGCGCGCCGCTTCGTGCTCGTCGGCAGCGACTACATCTATCCGCGCGAAGCCAACCGGGTCATGCGGGACTTGGTCGAGCGGCAGGGCGGGCAGGTGCTCGACGAACTCTACCTGCCGCTGCAGGCCAGCGCGGCCCAGATAGCGCAACTCGTCGAGCGCGTGGCCGCACTCCAACCCGACATCCTGTTCAACGCGCTGGTGGGCCAGTCCATCTGCGACCTGCTGCAGGCCTGCGCCGACGCAGGTGTCGACGGCACTTTTCCCATCGCCAGCCACAACATCACCGAAGCCGAGATGCTGGCGCTGCCTCAGCCGCCTGCGGCGGGGCACATCACCTCTGCCCCGTTCTTCAGCAGTTTGGCGACCGCACCAAGTCGGCGTTTCCTTGCCAACTTCAGGCGCTGTTTTGGTGCAAATGCACCAGTCTCACAGATTGCCGCAACCGCCTACAGCACGGTGCATCAATTCGCGCTCGCATTGGAACAGGTCGGCGAATTAGATGCACAAGCCATCATCGCCGCGGCATGCGAAGGGCGATTCGAGGCGCCGCAAGGCGAGATCGTTGTCGACGCCGACAACAACCATACCTGGATGACCCCACGCATCGGCCGCTGGAACGGACGTGACGAGTTCGACATCGTCTGGCAGGCCCGCGAGCCGGCTCAGCCCGACCCCTGGCTCGTGAACTACGGCAGCGCCGAGACGCTCTGCGATGCCGAGTTGAACGGCGTGGTGCAGTTGGAACAGGAAGGCAGCGCATGAGCAGCGATCCCATGCGCGAACTGCGCGGCTTGAAGGTGACGGTCCTGCATCCCATGGACCGCGAGATGGACGAGTTGCTGCGTCACCTCAAGCGCGTCGGCTGCCAGGCCGATCTGCTCTGGCCACCGCCATCAATGGTCGCTGCGGCGACCAACGCCGTTTTCTTCGCCATCGCGCCCGAGGGTCCACTGGTCCCCTTGCCTCGCCTCGCCGAACCTGCACCGGCACTGGTGGCCATCGTCGACTACGAGAGTCCCAGCGCGATCAAGGGTCTGCTCGAGTCGGGCGCGCACAGCTTCATCACCAAGCCCATCCGTCCTTCGGGGATCGTCTCCAGCCTGCTGATCGCGCGCGCGTCGCACGGCTACCAGTCGCGCCTGCTTGCCAAGGTGACCAAGCTCGAGGAGACCTTGCGCAGCCGGCGTGAGATCGAGCGTGCGACGCGCATCCTGATGGAGGTCAAGCACCTCGACGAGGATGCTGCGTACCAATTGATCCGCAGCCAGGCCACGGCGCAGCGTCTGGGGATGGGAGCGGTGGCGCGCTCCATCATCACCGCGCACCGCGTCTTCGATAGCGGTCCGGCAGTTTCAGGCACTTCGGCCAAACCATTGGCACGGAACGTGCTCGGATTACGCAAGCGCTAGTTCGGATAGCGCGTCCACTTATCGCGGCAGGGCTGCCGCAAACCAGTTGGCTAGGAAGCCTTCGTTCATACGCCTCACGGCGGGACGAAGGCTTTCTTTTTTTTGGATTTCCATTTCTTGATGAGGACCACCATGCGCACATCGAAACGCCTCTTAACGGCCACCCTTGCCATCGCTGCAGCCCTGCTCGGCACCCAGTTGGCCGCGGCACAGGACAAACCTCCCGTCGTCATCGGCACAGCCGTTGGCTTGAGCGGGGCCAACAGCGTCGTAGCGCCCTCCGTCGTGCAGGCCACGCAACTGGCGATCGACGAGATCAATGCTGCCGGCGGCATCCTCGGCCGCAAGGTCGTGCTCGAGGTTGCCGACGACGGCAGCGGCGCTGCCGGCGCGCAGAAGGCCTACGACTCGCTGCTGTTCCAGAAGAAGGTTGACGCCGTCATTTCGATGGAAACGAGCGCCGCACGCAATGCCGCGCTGCCCATCGTGACGCGTGCCAGGAAGCCCTTCATCTACACCTCGTTCTACGAGGGACGCTCCTGCAACAGGTACATGTTCATCAACGCCTGGGTGCCCGAGCAACAGGTCGCCTCAGTGGTCGACTACTTCGGCTCGAAGCTGAACACCAAGAACTATTTCCTGGTCGGCAGCGACTATGCCTTCGGCCGCGGCATGCTCGAGTTCACCCGCAAATACATCCTTTCGAAGGGCCACAAGGTCGTCGGCGAGGAGTACCTGCCGATGGACGGATCGGACTGGACCGCCATCGTCAGCAAGCTGAAGGCCTCGGGTGCCGACGCGCTGATCAGTTCCACCGCGGGCGGTGCACCCAACGTGACGCTGACCAAGCAGCTGCGCGCCGCGGGCGTGACCATTCCCTTCGGCAACCTCGCCGTCGACGAAGGCACGGCCAAGAGCATGGGCAGCGACGGCAAGGACGTCTACACCGCCGGCTCGTACTACACCAGCATCGACACCCCCAGGAACAAGGCGTTCCTGGCAGCAATGGCCAAGCGCTTCGGTGCCGACATGAAGACGCCGAACGATCTCTCGGTGCCGCAGTACGAGGCCGTCTGGGCCTACAAGCTCGCGGCCGACAAGGCCGGCTCACTAGAGACGGACAAGGTACTGAAAGCGCTGGGCGAGGTCTCGTTCGACGGTCCGCGCGGCGCGATCAAGATGGACAAGCAGCGCCACGCCGCGCTCAACATGTACCTGGGTCAGGTCCAGGCCGACGGCAGCGTGAAGATCCTTGAAACCTTCCAGGGCGTGGACCCGGGCACGCAGTGCCCGAACCTCAAGTGACGGCCTGAAGCCCGCGAGGAGCCCGACCCCATGACCGTGTTGCTGGACATGCTGACCACGGCCGCCATCCTGTACGGCGTGGCGGCTGGGCTTCTGATCGTCTTCGGCGTGATGAAGATCATCAACTTTGCGCACGGCGCATTCCTCACGGTCGGCGGCTACGCGGCGCTGCTCGTCACCCACCTCGGCTGGAATCCATGGTGGTCGCTCCCCGTCGCATTCGCGATCGGTGGCGCCTGTGGCGGGGTCGTCGAGCGCCTGGTAATGAAGCCGCTGTACAAACGCCCGCTGGACGCGATCCTCGCCACCTGGGGGCTGGCGATCGTGATCGGCCAGTGCATCACGCTGCTCTTCGACCGCGGCGTGCAGTTCGTGCAAAGCCCGCTGACCGGTGCCACGGATTTCCTCGGTACCTCGTACTCCAGCTACCGGCTGCTCGTCATTCCGCTCTCGCTGGCGGTGATCGGCCTGCTCGGCTGGATGCTGAACGGCTCGCGCCTGGGACTGGTGACACGCGCGGTCATCATGAACGAGGACCTGGCGCGCGCGCTGGGCATCAACACCGGGCTGGTGCGCCTGGCGACCTTCTCGCTAGGCGCCGGGCTCGCGGGGCTGGCGGGGGCCTTGATCACGCCACTGTCCAGCGTCGACCCCAACATGGGCGTGCCGTGGCTGGTCAACGCCTTCATGATCGTGATGGTCTCGGGTGTGTCGCTCATCAGCCTGGGCGTCGCATGCCTCGTGCTCGGCAGTGCCCAGGTGCTGGTCAGCACTTGGGCCAATCCGATCCTGGGCGGCCTGACGATCGTGGTGCTCGCAGCGGTGATCCTGCGCGTGCGCCCGGAGGGCTTTGCACGTGGCTGAACTGCAGATGAAGACTTCGAACGCGCCAGCAGACGCCAACGCGGCGCGCTCGCGCCGGCTCGCCTGGCCCGCAGGCCTGGCGCTCGCGGGGCTCGCCTTGATGCTCGTGGCGCCCGAGGTGCTGCCGACCTACCTCGTCAACACGCTGATCCGGGCCTTCCTCTATGCCGCCGTCGCGATCACGGTCGACATCCTCTGGGGCTTCACCGGCATCCTGACCTTCGGCCAGTCGGCCTTCTTCGGCTTCGGCGCGTACGCGGCGGCGCTGGTGTTCACGCATGCCGGCTTCGGGCCCGGCCTGGCGCTGGCCGCCTTCGGCATCACCATCTTCGGCGCGATGCTGCTCGCGCTGCTGGTCGGCTGGTTCGCCTTCCATCCGGGCGCCTCGCCGCTCTACGGCTCGGTCATCACGCTGGTGCTGCCCATCGCGGTCAGCCAGTTGCTGTACTCCGGCGGCAACTTCACGGGCTCGAGCAGCGGACTGTCGGGCTTCGAGAGCTTCGACCTGTCGCTCGAAGCCTGGTTTCGCATCGCCGGCGTCTTCCTGGTCGCGGTCACGGCCGGCGCCTGGCTCTTCCTGCGCAGCGACGGCGGGCGCATCCTGGAAGCGATCCGCGACAACGAGCAGCGCTGCGAGTACCTGGGCATCAACGTCTCGCGCGTGAAGATCCTGCTGATGATGGCCTGCGGCGCCATCGCCTCCTGCGCCGGCTTCCTCTTCGCCTGCGTGCAGATGGTGGTGGCGCCGGAGTACGCGGGTTTCGGCTTCGGCACCGAACTGCTGATGTGGGTCGCCCTCGGCGGGCGCGGCACCCTGGTCGGGCCGCTGATCGGCACGCTGCTGCTCGACACCAGCACCTCGTACCTGAGCGGCAGCCTGCCCTTCCTCTGGAAGCTGCTGAGCGGGCTGGCCTTCGTGATCGTCATCGTCGCGCTGCCGCAAGGCCTGCTGCCGGCGCTGGCGAGCGCCGTCAGGCG
>CAYPDO010000119.1:0-9849 GCA_964409495.1 uncultured Bordetella sp. | reverse complement strand
GCTGCTGGACAGCTACAGCAGCGAGCGCGTGGCCGCTGCCGACGAAAACCTGATGAACTCGACGCGCTCGACCGACTTCATCACGCCCAAGAGCCAGGCCAGCCGCGACTTCCGCAATGCCGTGCTGGGCCTGGCACGCGAGCACGCCTTCGCCCGCGCGCTGGTCAACTCGGGCCGACTCAGCGTGCCGGCGCACCTGCTCGACTCGGCGCTGAACACGCCCGATGCCGACAGCTTCAACAGCCTGATGCGCCCCGGCGCACCGATGGCCGATGCGCCGGTGCAGTTGCAGGGCCAGCCCGGCTGGCTGCTGCGCCACACCGGGCAGCGCTTTGTGCTGATGCTGTTCGTGCCCACGGCCGAGGCGCTGCTGCCGGCGCAGTGCGAGGCCATCGCGCGCCTGGCCGATGCGCCGATCGCGGTGCACACGCTGCTGGTCACCGAGCGCGATGGTGCCCTGCCGCCCGGCCTGCCGGCCAGTGCCCGCCAGGTGCTGGACGCCAGCGGCACCGCCCGCCAGCGCTACGATGCCCGGCCGGGCAGCGCCTACCTGCTGCGCCCCGACCAGCATGTGGCCGCGCGCTGGCGCGCACTGGACGCCACCGCCGTGCGCGCCGCCGTGCAGCGCGCCACCTGCAACGCCTGAGGACGTCCCCGCACCATGGCTCATCTGAACACCCAGCCCCATTTCGGCGTGCCCGGCCAGACCCCGCTGCATGCCTTCAGCCCCGGCGACGACTTCTACGAGATGCTGATCGACACCCACCGCAACCTGAGCGACGAGGCCAGCCGCCTGGTCAACGCCCGGCTGATCCTGCTGCTGGCCAACCACATCGGCGACCTGCGCGTGCTCAAGCAGGCACTGGCTGCCGCCCGTGACGGCGTGGCCAACACCGACGGAGCGAACGCATGACGCTGGATGCCACGCACGACGCCGGCCGCACCAGCTGGGTGGCCTCGGCCCAGGCCGCGGGCTGCGACTTTCCGATCCAGAACCTGCCCTGGGGCCGCTTCCGCCGCGCCGGATCCACCGAGCCCTGGCGCATCGGCGTGGCCATCGGCGACCAGATCCTCGACCTGGCCGCCGCGCGCCCGGCCCCCGGCTGGCCGGCCGATCTGGCGCCGCAGCTCGACGCACTGGCGGACGGCGAGCTGGCCACGGTGATCGCCGCGCCCAGGGCCACGCGCGCGGCGCTGCGCCGGGCCATCAGCGATGCGCTGGCCAGCGGCTCACCGCAACAAGGCGCGCTGGCCCATGCGCTGGTGCCGCAGGCCGCGGCCGAGATGGCCCTGCCCTGCCCGATCCACGACTACACCGATTTCTACACCGGCATTCACCACGCCACCACGGTGGGCAGGCTGTTCCGGCCCGACAACCCGCTGCTGCCCAACTACAAGTGGGTGCCCATCGGCTACCACGGCCGTGCCTCGTCGATCGTGGTCTCGGGCACGCCGCTGCGCCGGCCGCTGGGCCAGACCAAGGCACCCGCCAGCCCGGCCGACGAAGCGCCGATGTTCGGCCCCTGCCAGCGCCTGGACTACGAGCTGGAACTGGGCGCCATCGTGGCCCAGGGCAATGCGCTGGGCGAGCCGGTGCCCATCGCCGAGGCCGAGGATCGCCTGGCCGGGCTGGTGCTGCTCAACGACTGGAGCGCACGCGACCTGCAGGCCTGGGAGTACCAGCCGCTGGGCCCCTTCCTGGCCAAGAACTTCGGCAGCAGCATCTCGCCCTGGCTGGTGACGATGGAGGCGCTGGCGCCCTACCGCGTGCCCTTCACGCGGCCGGCGGGTGATCCGCAGCCCCTGCCCTACCTGGACAGCGCGGCCAATCGCGCGGCCGGCGCCATCGACATCACGCTCGAGGTGTGGCTGCAGACCGCGGCCATGCGCCAGCGCGGCGATGCGGCCGTCAGGCTGTCCACCAGCAACTTCCGCGACGCCTACTGGACGCTGGCGCAGCTGCTCACCCACCACGCCAGCAATGGCTGCAACCTGGCCACCGGCGACCTGCTGGGCACTGGCACGCAAAGCGGGCCCGAGGCCGGTCAGGGGGGCTCGCTGCTGGAGCTGTCGATGGGCGGCCGGCAGCCGATCAGCCTGCCGGGCGGCGAAACGCGCGCCTTCCTGGCCGATGGCGACACGCTGACACTGCGAGCCTTTGCGCAGCGGCCCGGTGGCCCGCGCATCGGCTTTGGCGCATGCAGCGGCACCGTGCTGCCGGCACCGGCCACGGCCTGATCCATCCTGGCCTGGCCGCCAGGCAAAACAAAGGGCCGGCAATGCCGGCCCTTTGTGTAGGCGCCGCGGCCTGTGCCCAGGCCGGTACCGCGGCCTGGCCTCAGTGGCGCGAGGCGCCGGCTTCCAGCGCAGGCAGCTTGGGCGCGGTGCGCACCGACAGCCACATCGTGGCCGCCAGGATGCCCACCACCACGCCCAGCGAGGCCAGCACCGGGATCTTCACCAGGTCGATCAGCATCATCTTGGTGCCGATGAAGCCCAGGATCACCGCCAGGCCGTAGCTCAGCAGGTGGAACTTGGAGGCCACCGCCTGCAGCAGGAAGAACATCGCACGCAGACCCAGGATGGCGAAGATGTTCGACGTGAGCACGATGAACGGGTCGGTGGTGATGGCGAAGATCGCCGGGATCGAATCCACCGCGAAGATCACGTCGGTGATGCCCACCAGCGCCACCACCAGCAGCAGCGGCGTGGCGATGCGCTTGCCGTTCTCGCGGGTGAAGAACTTCTCGCCGTCGAAGGCCGTGCTCACCGGCAGCACGCGCTTGAGCAGCTTGAGCGCGGGGTTGTCCTCCAGGCTCGGCTCCTTGCCGGCGGCCCACCACATCTTGATGCCGGTGATCAGCAGGAACGCACCGAAGACATACAGCACCCAGTGGAACTGCGTGATCAGCCACGAGCCCACCAGGATCATGCCGGTGCGCAGCACGATGGCACCCACGATGCCGATCATCAGCACCCGCTTCTGGTACGCCGGCGGCACCGCGAAGTAGGTGAAGATCATCAGGAACACGAAGATGTTGTCGACCGCCAGGCTCTTCTCGATGAGGTAGCCGGTCAGGAATTCCAGCGCCTTGGTGTTGGCCACGGCCTGGCCGTGGTCTTGCGCGACGGCCCACCAGAACAGGCCGTTGAAGGCAAAGCTGGCGGCCACCCACACCACCGACCAGCGCACCGCCTCGCGCACCGAGACCTCGTGCGCGCCTTGTTTGCGCAGCACCACGAAGTCGATGAACAGCGCCACCAGCACGGTGGCGACGAAAAATATCCAGAGCCAGGTCGGCGCAATCGTTTCCACGGCAATCCCCTTTCGAAGGCGCGATTCTGGTGGCGCCAAGCCTTCCGTTGTTTCGATCAATACTGGCGGAACCTTCGGAAATCTCGAAGATCAACACGGACCTGTCAGCTGCCCAGGGCCAGGCGCGCACGATGAACCTCAACTACCGCCACCTCTACTACTTCTGGCTGGTCACCAAGGAGGGCGGCTTCACCCGCGCCGCCGAGCGCCTGGACATGGCGGTGCAGACCATCAGCGCCCAGGTGCGCGAGCTTGAGAAGTCGCTGGGCCACCAGCTGCTCAAGCCGGCCGGCCGCGGCGTGGCGCTGACCGAGGCCGGCCAGGCCGCCTTCGCGCGCGCCGACGAGATCTTCCAGATCGGCCAGCGCATCGCCGACGATGTGCGCAGCGCCGCCACCGCGCCGGTGCAGCGCCTGGCCGTGGGCCTGGTGGACGGCATCTCCAAGCTGGCCGCCCATGCGCTGCTGGCGCCGGTGCTGGCCGCGCCGCGCCTGCGCCTGGTGTGCCATGAAGGCGAGCAGGAGCAATTGCTGGGCGAGCTGGCGCGCCACCACCTCGATCTGGTGCTGGCCGGCCAGGCCGCGCCGCCCAACCCCAACCTGCGCCTGGCCAGCGAGCGGCTGCAGGCCTCGCCGGTGCAGTGGCACGGGCCGGCCAGCCTGGTGAAGGCGGCCGAAGTGAGCCGCTTTCCGCTGTGCCTGAACGAGCTGCCGGTGCTGCTGCCCACCGCCCATTCGCCGCTGCGGCCGCGGCTGGAACAGTGGTTCGACAGCCAGGGCCTGGCACCGCAGGTGGTGGGTGAGTTCGAAGACAGCGCGCTGCTGGCGTTGTTTGCGGCGCGCGGGCTGGGCGTGTTTCCGGTCAGCGCCGCGGGCGCCGAGGATGTGGCCATCACCCGCGGCCTGAAATGGCTGGGCGACAGCCCCGAGGTGCTGGAAGAGGTGCATGCCATCCGCACGCGGCGCGGCCTGCACCATCCGCTGGTGCAGCAGGTGATCGCCGCCGCGCGCCAGGCCTGACGCGGCGGCGGGCCGGCTGTTCAGGCCAGCGCGCGGGCCGCGGCCAGGCCTTCGGCGCGGGCCACCAGGTGCTGCACCGGCTGCACCTCGCCGGCCTCGAACAGGCCCCAGCGCACGATCATCGAGCCCAGCAGCGACAGCTCGCCCTCGGCGGCATGGCCGTCGGCGCGCGTGGCGGCCATGGCCAGCTCGAACACCAGGCGCTGCAGCGCGGGGTCGTCCAGCTCGTCGAGCAGGGCCTGCACGGTGGTCTCGTCCACCGCTTCGGCCAGGCCGCCGGCGCCAGGGGCGGCCGCCAGCAGGTCTTCGCACAGCTGGTGCAGCACGGCGGGCAGGGCGCCGGCAGCCAGGCCCAGCCGGCGCTCGGCGTGCAGCGCGGCCAGGCCGTCGAACTCCGAGCGGCAGACATGGCCGTCGGCGATGAGCACCAGGGCCAGCACACGGGCGGCGGCTTCGGGGCTGTTGCGGGGCAGTGAGCGCATGGGTCGGGTCCTCCTGGGACAAGGGATGGGTGGGGGCGGCGCCAGACCGGCGGGGCGGTGCTGGCGTCTGGCCAATCTCGGGCCGGGGCGTGGTGCCGGCAAGCAGCCCGGTTCGCAGCAACACTTCGAGTGAACCGATGCCACGGCGCGTCATCTGCAGGTTCAATCGAGGCTTTTCGCTGCCTGGCGCCACCCTGGGCCCCGGATGCGCCGGGCTGTCACGGGCTGCCGCCACACTGCCACCTCATGCACGAGCCCGCTGCCGTCAACACCGCGTCCGACCCGCGCGACCCGCCCGAGGCCTCGGCGACGCCGCACGACCCCACGCTGGACGAGCTGCTGCGCCTGCAGGGGCCGGCCAGCACACCGATGCTGCTGCTGGTGCTGGCCCTGCTGTGCGTGGTGCCGGTGGCCGGCGTGGGCACGGTGCTGAGCTGGGCCATCGCGCTGCTGGCCTTGAACTGGGCGCGTGGCGCGCCGCCGCCACCGCTGCCGCCGCGGCTGGGCGGTTTTCGACTGGGGCCGCTGTGGTCGCGCCGCGTGCTGCGCGCGCTGGATGCCGTGCGCGCGCTGCAGCGGCAGTGGTTCCGCGCCCGGCTGTCGCTGCTGGCGCATCCGCGCACGGCCCTGCTGTGGGCGTTGTGGATCGTGCTGATGGCCTTCATCATTTTCCTGCCGCTGCCGCTGGGCAATGTGCTGCCGGGGCTCAGCCTGGTGCTGCTGGCCATGGGCTGGATGGCGCGCGATGGCCTGGCGCTGCTGCTGTCGGCGGCCACCGGCAGCGGCGCGGTGTTGATGCTGCTGTGGCTGGGCGATCTGGCCTGGGCGGCGCTGCATGGCCTGGGCCGCAGCCTGGGTCTGGCGGTGTAGGACGGTCCTTCGGCGGCTTTGTGACATTGTGTCGGGGCTGCCGCCGCCCCGGCGTCAGCCGGGACGGGTACGCTCGGTGGCCTGGGGTTCCACACCGTCAGGGTTTTCCGGTGCCGCATCGCCACGACATGCCATCGCCGCCACCTTCCTCGCGCCTGGCAGATCTGCCGGGCCAGCCCGGCCCTGTGGCGGCGCCGGCCGAAAAGCTGCTGCTGCCCCGTGTGCTGGTGATGTTCGTGGGTGTGACGGCCGGCGCGCTGCTGCTGGTGGCGCTGGCGCAGGGCTTGTGGGGCGCCAGTGCGGCGCGGTCGATCGCCCTGCTGCGCCTGGGGCTGATCATGGCGCTGGCGGCGGCCGGCGGCGCGCTGCTGCTGCACCGCGGCCGGCCGCGTGCCGGCAGCCTGGCGGTGCTGGCCGGGGCCATGCTGGCGCTGGCCCAGCACGCCTGGAACACCGGGCTGGGGGTGCACATGGTCACGCTGTCGGGGGCGGCACTGCTGCTGGCGGTGGCCGGTGCCGCCGCCGGCATGCGCGCGGCCAGCTGGCTGGCGCTGGCCTACATGCTGGTGGTGCTGGCCCTCGGCTGGGCCGAGTCGCAGGGCCGCCTGCCCGGCGCCGGCGTCCAGGGGGCCGTGGCCCAGGCCAACCGCGTGCTGGCGCATCTGCTGCTGGCCCTGGCCGGCTGGCTGGCCGCGCTGGCCTTGCACCGCGTGCTGGGCGGCGCGGTGCGGCAGATCGCGGTGGAGCGTGAGCGCCTGGCCGATCTGCTGCGCATCGGCAGCGACTGGACCTGGGAGACCGACGCCCGCGGCCGCCCCACCTACCTGTCGCCGTCATTCGAGGCGCGCACCGGCCGCAGCGTGGCCGAGTTCCTGCGCGCCGGGCAGCCCGGCGGGCCGCAGCTGATCGACGATGCCGATGCGCGGCTGCAGCGCGAGGACCTGCGCGCGCGCCGCGCCTTCCGCGACCGCGTGCTGAACTTCCGCTGTGCCGATGGCCATGTGCTGAACGCCAGCCACACCGGCGAGCCGCGGCTGGATGCCCAGGGCCGGCTGATCGGCTGGCGCGGCGTGGGGCGCGACATCAGCCAGACGCATGCCGTGCAGCGTGAGCAGCAGCGCAGCCAGGCCATGCTCGACCGCCTGGTGCACATGAGCCCCGACCCGATCGCCGTGGCGCGCCTGAACGACGGCGCCATCCTGCTGGCCAATGCCGGCTTTCTGGCCTTCACCGGCCTGGACGAGGCCGCGGTGAAAGGCCGCAGCGGCCTCGCGCTGGGCATCTGGCGCGATGTGGGCGAGCCGCTGCGCCTGCGCGCGGCGCTGCAGGCCAGCGGCATCGCGCGCGACCTGCGCTCGGTGGCCTATGACGCCCATGGCCAGCCGCACGACCTGCTGCTGACCGCCGCCGCCTTCGACTGGCAAGGCGACCGCGTGGCGGTGATCCATGCGCGCGATGTCACCGAGATCGACCGTGCGCGTCGCGAGGGCGATGCCATCCTCGACAACGCCAGCGTGGGCATCGCGCTGGTGCGCGAGCGCCGCTTCGAACGCGTGAACCCGGCCTGGGGCGCGATCTTCGGCCGCGATCCGGCAGCGCTGGCGGGCCAGAGCACGGCGCTGATGTTTCCCGACGCCGAGCACCACCGTGCCTTCGTCGACGTGAGCGACAAGCGCCAGCTGCGCGACGGCCAGATCGACATCGAGCGCGACGTGCTGCGGCCCGATGGCCGTGTCATCACCGTGCACCTGCGCGCGCGCCCGGTGGATGCGCAGCGCCCGCGCGAGGGCGGCAGCATCTGGGTGGCCGAGGACATCACCGAGCGCCGCCGCGCCGCGCGCGAGCTGGCCGAGGCCAAGCAGCAGGCCGAGGCCGCCAACCAGGCCAAGAGCGCCTTCCTGGCCACCATGAGCCACGAGATCCGCACGCCGCTCAACGGCGTGCTGGGCCTGGCGCGGTTGCTGCAGGACCCGGCCACCGAAGCCGCGCAGCGCGAGCGTTATGTCGGCCACCTGGTGCAGTCGGCGGCGCAGCTGTCGGGCATCGTCTCCGACGTGCTGGACCTGTCCAAGATCGAGGCCGGCCGGCTCGAGCTCGAAGAAACCCACTTCGACCTGCACGCCCTCGTGTGCGGCGCCTTCGCCGGCTTCGAGGTGCTGGGCCGCGAGCGCGGCCTGGCCATGGAGCTGCAGCTCGCACCCAGCCTGCCGCGCTGGGTGCGGGGTGACCCGGTGCGTGTGCGCCAGATCCTCTCCAACTACCTGGGCAACGCGCTCAAGTTCACCGAGCAGGGGTGCATCGTGCTGCAGGCCGCAGTGGCCGGGGCCGGCCGTGTGCGGCTGGCGGTGCGCGACACCGGCATCGGCATCGCCCCGGCGCTGTGGCCACGCCTGTTCAGGCCCTTCGGCCAGGCCGACAACTCCACCACGCGGCGCTTCGGCGGCACGGGCCTCGGCCTGTCGATCTGCCGCGAGCTGGCCGAGCGCATGGGCGGCGAGGTGGGTTTCGACAGCAACGGCGAGCGGGGCAGCCTGTTCTGGGCCGAACTGCCGCTGCCCGCGGTGGAGGCCGCCGGCAGCGCGCCCGGCACCGAACCCCAGCGCCCGGCACCGCTCGCCGGCCGCACCGTGCTGGTGGCCGAGGACAACCCGGTCAACCTGCTCATCGTGCGCGCCCTGCTGGAGCGCCACGGGGCCCGCGTCGTCGAAGCCACCAACGGCCGCGCCGCGGTGGCCCTGGCGCAGCAGCACGCCGAGGAGCTGCACGCCGTGTTGATGGACCTGCACATGCCCGAGCTCGATGGCCTGGCCGCCACGCGGGCGCTGCGCAGCGAAGCGAAGACCGCCGCCTTGCCCATCCACGCCCTCTCGGCGGCGGTGCTCGACCATGATCGCCAGGCGGCGGTGGCGGCCGGAATGAACGGCTTCATCGGCAAGCCGGTGAGCGAGGATGAGTTGCTGAGGGCACTCAGCTAGCGCCTGCTGCGTTCCGGCTCTCGCCGGGGGCGGACTCCCGGCACCTGTCCGGTAGGAAACGCCCCCGCCCCGCAGGGACAACCCCGCATCACACCTGCATGTTCATGATCTCGGTATACGCCGAGACCAGCCGGTTGCGAACCTGCAGCACGCCCTGGAAGCCGATCTGCGCCTTCTGCATCGCCACCATCGTCTCTTCGATCGAGACGTTGGGGTTGTCCAGCGCCACCTCGCGCTGCAGCCGCGAGGCTTCCATCTGCGAGGCGCTCACGCTCTTCAGCGCGTCGGCCATCGCGGTCTTGAAGCCGCCGCCGGCCGCGCCCACGGCGTCGCTGCGCGGCATGCCGTCCGGGCGCAGCCCGGCGCGGGCCACGGCGGCCTGGAAGTCGAAGGGCTTGAGGCGCAGGTCGTTCATGACTGGGCAGGACTGTAGACCGCGACCCCCCCCACCCAGCCCCGATCAAGCCCCGGTTTGCCCTGCTTTCCGGGCTTAAGGCGGCGCGGGCCGCGGGCACCATCGCTGTCGAGATCGAAAACCGCGCCCCTGGCCCTCATGGACAACGCCGTCGCCCCGACAGCCCCCTCTTCCGCCGCGACATCCGTCACGACCCTCGTGCCCGCCACGCCGGGCTTGGCCGGCCGCTGGCAGGCCCTGCCGGTGAAGCTGCAGCTCGGCCTCGTGCTGGGCGTGGCGGCGCTGCTGGCCGTGCTCGTGTTCATGGGCATCGGCGCGCGTGACGCCGACTACCGCGTGCTGTTCCCCAACCTGTCCGACAAGGACGGCGGCGCCGTCATCGAGCGCCTGACGCAGATGAACGTGCCTTACCGCTTCGCCGAAGGCGGCGGCACGATCATGGTGCCCGCCGGCCGCGTGCATGAACTGCGCATGAAGCTCGCCTCGGCCGGCCTGCCGTCGGGCGGCACCGGCGGCGGGGGCCACACCATGGGCTACGAGCTGCTCGACAAGAACAGCTTCGGCCAGACCCAGGGCCAGGAGCGCATGAAGATGCAGCGCGCCATCGAAGGCGAGCTCACCACCACCATCCAGGCGCTGGAAGGCGTGAAGTCGGCGCGTGTGCACCTGGCGCTGCCCAACCAGAACGGCTTCTTCCGCGAACAGCAGAAGCCCAGCGCCAGCGTGGTGCTGAACCTGCACCCCGGCCGCACGCTGGACCGGGCGCAGATCG
>CAYPDO010000118.1:8405-9870 GCA_964409495.1 uncultured Bordetella sp. | reverse complement strand
CTGGGCCCGGTGCTGGGCAAGGCCTTCATCGACCGCCACCTGCTGCCGCGCGATGCCCAGCCGCTGGCCATTGCCGGGCTGCTGGGCGGCGCGCTGCTGTCGGGCTGGCTGGCCAGCTGGCTGCGCTACGGCCAGCTGCTGCGCCTGGCCGGCGTGGCCATGCGCTCGGTTCAGCGCATCCGCGAGCGGGTCTACGGCCATGTGCTGCGCCTGCCGATGGCCTTCTTCGACCGCGCCATCACCGGCCAGCTGGTCAGCCGCGTCACCAACGACACCGAGGCGGTGAAGACCCTCTATGTGCAGCTGCTGTTCGTGATGCTCGACAGCGTGGTCACGCTGACCGGCATGCTGGTCACGATGGCCCTGCTCGACTGGCGGCTGATGCTGGTGGTGGCGCTGCTGGTGCCGGCGGTGGTGGGCATCGTGTGGATCTACCAGCGCCTGTCGGCCCCGGCGGTGGCCGCCGGCCGCGCGCTGCGCAGCGATCTCAACGCCCAGGCCGCCGAGGCCGTGGCCGGCATGGCCACGCTGCAGGCCGCCGGCGCCGGGCCGCGGTTTGCCGCGCGGTTTGCCGCCACCAATGCCGCCCACTACCAAGCGCGGCGGCTTGAGCTGCGCGCCAATGCCTGGCTGCTGCGCCCGGCGCTGGACCTGCTCAACGTGGCCATGCTGGGCGCGGTGATCGCGCTGTTCGGCCTGCGCGCCGACGGCGCCGGCAGCGGCGGCCCCGGCCTCAGCGCGCTGGAGGTGGGCGTGCTCTACGCCTTCGTCAGCTACATCGCGCGGGTGGTCGAGCCGCTGATCCAGATCACCATGCAGTTCTCGCAGCTGCAGCAGGCGGTGGTGGCCGCGGCGCGCGTGAACACCTTGCTGGCCGAGGCCGAGGCGCCGCCGCCGCATGCCGGCGGCCGCGTGACGGCCGGCGCGATCTCGGTGCGCCAGCTCAGCTTCGGCTACCAGCCGGACCGGCCGGTGCTGCACGGGCTGAACCTCGAGGTGCCGGCCGGGCGCTTCGTCGGCATCGTCGGCGCCACCGGCAGCGGCAAGAGCACGCTGCTGTCGCTGCTGCTGCGCTTTTACGAGGCCGCGCCGGGCAGCCTGCTGATCGACGGCCAGCCGCTGGCGGCCATCGGCGACGAGGCCTTCCGCGCCGCGGTGGCGCTGGTGCCGCAGGACCCGTTCCTGCTGGCCGCCAGCGCGCGTGAGAACATCGCGATGGGCCGCGCGATCAGCGATGCGCAGATCGAGGCCGCCGCACGCGACGCCCAGGCGCACGACTTCATCTCACGCCTGCCGCAGGGCTATGACACGCCGCTGGGCGAAGGCGGCGCGCGCCTGGCGGTGGGCGAGAAGCAGCTGATCGCGATGGCCCGAGCGCTGGCCGGCGCACCGCGCGTGCTGTTCCTCGACGAGGCCACGGCCCACATCGACAGCGAGACCGAGCAGCTGGTGCAGCGCACGCTGG
>CAYPDO010000118.1:0-8305 GCA_964409495.1 uncultured Bordetella sp. | reverse complement strand
GGCTGGCAGATGTACGACCTGACCGGCAGCGCCTGGGATCTGGGCCTGGTGGGCCTGGCGCAGTTCGTGCCCGCGCTGCTGCTGGCCCTGCCGGCCGGCCATGTGGTCGATCGCCACCCGCGTCAGCGTGTGCTGGCCGGCGTGCTGCTGGCGCAGGCCGCGGTGGCCGTGCTGCTGGCGCTGGCCACCGCCCAGGGCGCGCTGGGCCGCAGCGGCGTACTCGCCTTGTCGATGGTGCTGGGCGCGGCGCGCGCGTTCCAGATGCCGGCCAGCCAGGCCCTGCTGCCACTGCTGGTCGATCTGCCGCAGCTGCCGCGGGCGCTGGCGCTCAGCGCGGTGGCGCTGCAGGGCGCCATCATCGCCGGGCCGGCGCTGGGCGGCGGGCTGTATGCGCTGGGCGGCTGGCTCGGCGGCGCACACGGCAGCGGGCCGGGTGGCGCACTGGCCGGCGGCCAGACCGCCGCGGCCGGCGCCGCCGCGGTGTACGCGGTCTCGGCGCTGGGCTTTGCCACCGCGCTGTGGGCGGTGTGGGGCCTGCGGCCGCGGGCGCTGGCGCGCCAGGCCGAGCCGGCCTCGCTGGCGTCGCTGCTGGCCGGCCTGGGCTTCGTGTGGCGGCACAAGCTGGTGCTGGGCGCGGTGTCGCTGGACCTGTTCGCGGTGCTGCTGGGCGGCGCCACCGCGCTGCTGCCGATCTTTGCGCGCGACATCCTGGCCACCGGCCCGCAGGGCCTGGGCCTGCTGCGCGCGGCACCCGCCGCCGGCGCGCTGGCGATGTCGCTGTGGCTGGCGCGCTGGCCCATCGAGCGCCGCACCGGCACCTGGCTGCTGGGCGCGGTGGCGGTGTACGGGTGCACGATGATCGGCTTCGGGCTGTCCACCAGCTTCTGGCTGTCGCTGGCGGCGCTGGCCATCTCGGGCGCGGCAGACATGGTCAGCGTGGTCATCCGCCAGACCCTGGTGCAGCTGGAAACCCCCGATGCCATGCGCGGGCGCGTATCGGCAGTCAACGGCCTGTTCATCGGCGCCAGCAACCAGCTGGGAGAATTCGAGTCGGGCGCCACGGCGGCGCTGCTGGGGCCGGTAGGATCGGTGGTGTCGGGCGGCATCGGCACGCTGGTCGTGGTGCTCACCTGGACCCGCTGGTTCCCGGCGCTGGCGCAACGCGACGGCCTGGTGCGATCCGACACACGCCAACCCTAGACTTTCAAGCAGCACACCCCAGGAGCGCACGGTTGAACGAGGCGGATCTTCGTGCCCTGGCCCAGTTGCTGGACGGATTCGGGCTGGCCTGCAGCGTGGTGGATGCCGACGGGCAGGCCCTGCTGGCCAACCAGCAGGCCGTGCAGCTGCAGGCCCAGCGCCGCCCGGGCACGCGCCCCGCTGCGCTGACGCTGGCCGACGGCCGGCGGCTGCTGCTGTCCGAGGCCGAACGGCGTCCGGCCAACGATGGCGCCGACATCCGCTTCCGCCTGCTGGCCGAGCACTCGATGGACCTGATCGTGGCGGTGGATGCCGACCTGGCCATCCGCTACGCCTCACCGGCCACGCGCCCCCTGCTGGGCTGCGAACCGACCGAGTTGCACGGCCACACGCTGGCCGAGCTGCTGGTGCCTGAAGAGCGCGCCGCCTTCATCGCGCGCCACTTCACCAAGGCCGCGCAGCGTGGCGCCGGGCCTGACCTGTTCCGCACGCTGCGGCGCGACGGCGGCACGCGCTGGGTGGAGGCGCGCGTGGCGCCGCTGCCGCCCGGCAACGGCCTGGGCGACTACCTGGTGACCCTGCGCGACGCCGAGCAGCGCCGCCGCACCGAGGAGCAACTGGGTCAGGTCAACGCCGAGCTCTCGGCGCTGGCCTCCACCGACGCCCTCACCGGCCTGCCCAACCGCCGCGTGTTCGATGCCACGCTGAACAAGGAATGGTTCCGCGCGCTGCGCGACGCCCAGCCGCTGGCACTGATGATGATCGACGTGGACCGCTTCAAGTCGCTCAACGACCTGTTCGGCCACCAGATGGGCGACGCCTTCCTGGCCCTGGTGGGCCGCGTGATCCGCGACAACGTGCGCCGCGCCGGCGACATGGCCACACGCTACGGCGGTGAAGAGTTTGCCGTGGTGCTGCCCGGCACCGCCGCCACCGGCGCGCTGGAGATCGCCGAGATCATCCGCCGTGCGGTGGCCGCGGCCGACACCCGCCACATCATCGAGGGCGGCTACCCGATCAGCGTGAGCATCGGCGTGGCGGCCACCGTGCCGCTGGCCGGCGGCGGCGCGGCGGCGCTGGTGCACAGCGCCGATGCGGCGCTGTACCAGGCCAAGCGCGCCGGGCGCAACCGGGTCGAGATCCTGCACTAGGCTCCCCCGAAGCGCCTTCGGTGCCTCGCGCCAGGGGGCACCGCCAGCGGCCCGGCAGAGCCGGTTGCGCGGCGGTCGCCGGGTTCGGGCCTGCGCCTGCCGCGATCGCGACACCCGGCCAGGCCATGCGCTGGCAGCATCGCCCGGCTTTCACATGCTGGAGACCGCCTTGGCCGCAGACACCCCCGACCCCGCCCTGATCCTGACCGAGATCGACCCCGCCGGCTTTGCCGTCGTCACGCTGAACCGGCCGCAGGCCATGAACGCGCTGTCGCGCGCGCTGATGAGCGCGCTGGCCGAGACGCTGGACGCGCTGGCCGCCAACGACGCGGTGCGCGTGATCGTGCTCACCGGCGCCGGCCGCGCCTTCAGCGCCGGGCTGGACCTGAAGGAGATCGGCGCCGGCGAAGGCTCGCTGGGCTCGGGCAAGGCGGCCGGCGACCCGGTGGCCGCCATCGATCGCTGCCCCAAGCCGGTGATCGGCGCGATCAATGGTGCGGCGGTGACCGGCGGTTTCGAGCTGGCGCTGGCCTGCGATCTGCTGCTGGCCAGCAGCGCCGCGCGTTTTGCCGACACCCATGCGCGCGTGGGTGTGTCGCCAGGCTGGGGCCTGTCGCAGCGGCTGTCACGGGTCATCGGGCCCTACCGGGCGCGCGAGGTCTCGTTCACCGGCAACTGGGTCAGTGCCGAGCAGGCCGCTGCCTGGGGCTTCGTGAACCGCGTGGTGGCGCCCGAGGCGCTGCTCGGCGAGGCCAAGGCCCTGGCGCGCGACATGCTGGGCACGCTGCCCGAGATGCTGCTGCGCTACAAGGCGGTGATCAACGAAGGCTACCGCCTGGCCTTCGGCGAGGGCATGGCGCTGGAGAAATCTCGCGCGCGCGATTTCAACGCCAAAGTGACGGCCGACGGTGTGGAACAGCGCCGCGAGGCCGTGCGTGCCCGCAACCGTGGCGGTTGACGGCAAGGCTGCCAACAAACCCGGCGGCTGCCGCAGAACCGGCTTGGCCGGGCCGCTGGCAGCGCGCCCTTGGCGGGAGGCGCCCTGGGGCGCTTCGGGGGCTTAGACCAGCCGTTCGCGCTCGGCGCGCTCGGTGTCTTCCTTGATGTGCTTGGCGAAGTAGCGGGCGTAGAACACGCCCATGCCGAGCGTGATGACGATCACCAGCGCGCTGAGCAGACCGTAGTCGGTGGTGAAGAAATCCTTGAGGGCGTGCATCTCGGTGCTCCTTGGCATCAATCGATGCACCGATCTGACGCCTTTGGCGCAGGGTGCTGCTTGCGCTGCCTCAAAGCGGTGCCCGGCGGGCGAAAAAAAGCCCCCGGGGGTTTGATCTGCCCCGGGGGCAATGCTCCTCATCGCTGCCGTGACCCAGCGCCGGCACGGGTCCGGATCGGCCGGACCGCAGCGCCGCAACGCGCTCACGACAGCTCAAGACTACGCCGCCCGGCGCCTACTGCCATCCGGGCAAATGCAGGGGGGAGGTGCGGGAACTTGCCGGCGCGGCAAGACTCCACACGCGAGCCCCGCTTCTGCAGGCCCCAGGGCCGCGCGGGGCGGCGTGCAGACCGGGCCCGGACGCGCGGGCACCCGCCCCCCCACGCGCAGCCGCCCAACTCAGCCACCCAGCGACACCCCCAGCCCGCGCGCAGCCGCCAGCAGCGGATGGTCCAGCGGCACCGGCCGGTTGCGCCCGGCCACCGCCTCCAGCGGCACGCTGGCAATGCCGGCGCCCGCCAGCGTGACCATGCGCCCCCACTGGCGCTGCTCCACCAGCTGCGCCGCGGCATAGCCGAAGCGCGTGGCCAGCACGCGGTCAAAAGGCGTGGGCGAGCCGCCGCGCTGCACATGGCCCAGCAGCGTGGCGCGCACCTCGCTTCGGACCAGCGGCTGCAACTGGTGCGCCAGCAGCGCGCCCACGCCGCCCAGGCGCAGCGGATCGGGGCTGTCGGCCAGGGTTTGCGCCACCACCAGTTCACCGCCCTCGGCCTTGGCCCCCTCGGCAATGCACACCAGCGTGCACAGGCCTTGGGCCTCGCGCACGCGGCAGGCCTCGGCCACGGCCTCCAGCCGGTAGGGCAGTTCGGGCAGCAGGATCACGTCGGCGCCGCCGGCCATGCCGCCTTCCAGCGCGATCCAGCCGGCATAGCGGCCCATGGTCTCGAGCACCATCACGCGGCCATGGCTGCGCGCGGTGGTTTCCAGCCGGTCGAGCGCCTCGGCCACCACGGCCACGGCGCTGTCGAAGCCGAAGGTGCGGTCGGTGTGCTGCAGGTCGTTGTCGATGGTCTTGGGCACGCCCACCACCGGCAGGCCCAGGGCTTCGAAGCGGTGCGCGATGGTCATCGTGCCGTCACCGCCGATGGCCACCAGCGCATCCAGGCCCAGTTCGCGCGCGAAGGCCATGGCCTGGGCCGAGACATCGGCGCCGCCAGCGCCGAAATAGTGGAACGGATCGCACTTGTTGTGCGTGGCCAGGATGGTGCCGCCCTGGGCCAGGATGCCGGCCACCACGGTGCGGTCCAGCGGCTGCACATCGCGCTCGATCAAGCCCAGGAAGCCGCGCCGGATGCCGGTGACGCGTGCGCCGCATTCGTTGATCAGCGCCAGCGTCACGGCGCGGATCACCGCGTTCAGGCCCGGGCAGTCGCCGCCGCCGGTGAGGATGCCGACATGCATGCTTGTCTCCGTGTGTGTTGTCGCCAAGACCGCCATCGTGCCGGATCAGCGGCCCGGCCAGGCCGCCGGATCGACCGCCAGCTGCGCCAGATCAGCCCGGCGCATGCCTGTCATGGACGCGTCATCGTTTCAGGCCTGGCCCGGGCGGGCCAGCAGCTCGGCATAACGCGCCAGATCGACATTGCCACCCGACACGATCACGCCGACCCGGGCGCCGCGCAAGCCCAGCGACGCCAGCGCCTGCGGCGCCAGCGCCGCGGCGGCGGCCAGGCAGCCGGTGGGCTCGACCACCTGCTTCAGGCGCTCGGCAAAGAACTTCATCGTGTGCACCAGTTGCGCGTCGCTGACCGTGAGCACGCGCTCCACCAGCGCCTGGATCACCGGAAAGGTGAGCTGGCCGCTGGCCTGGGTCTGCGCGCCGTCGGCAATGGTCTGCGGCACGGCGATCTTCACGATCTCGCCACGCGCCAGGCTTTGCTGGGTGTCGTTGCCGGCCTCGGGCTCGACGCCGATCACGCGCGCTGCCGGCAGCATGGCGCGGGCGATGGTGGCGCTGCCCGACAGCAGGCCACCGCCGCCCAGGCACACCAGCAATGCATCCAGCGGCCCGGCCTCGTCGATCAGCTCCAGCGCGGCCGTGCCCTGCCCGGCCATCACATCGGGGTGGTCGTAGGGCGGGATCAGCGTCATGCCGCGCTCGGCGGCCAGGCGAGCGCCGATGGCGTCGCGGTCTTCGGTGTAGCGGTCATACAGCACCACGGCGCTGCCGGCCTGGCCGGCCTGGTATTCACGCGTGGCGGCCAGCTTGGCTGCCGGCGCATCCTGGGGCATCACGATCACCGTGGGCATGCCCAGCAGGCGCCCTGACAAGGCGATGGCCTGGGCATGGTTGCCCGAACTGAAGGCCAGCGCGCCGGCACGGCGCTGTTCGGGCGTGAACCGCACCAGCGCGTTGTAGGCGCCGCGGAACTTGAACGCGCCCATGCGCTGCTGGTTCTCGGCCTTGAAGAACAGCGTGGCGCCGGCCATGGCATCGGCCGTGCGCGAGCGCAGCACTGGCGTGCGGTGGGCCACGCCACGCAGGCGCTGGGCGGCGGCCAGCACATCGGCCGGCTGGATGGCAAGGGGCTTTGGTGGCATGCGCCAAGCATAGCGGCGCCGGGCGGCCGGCCAGACCAGGCCATGCCCCGCCACGGTGCATCACGGGCCGGGCCATGCCCCATCTGGCGGCCCGTTGCACGCGGCCCGCCTGTGCCGCGGGATTGCGCCGGCTTCGGGCCACTGCTGCGGGCTTTGCCGCTCATCGGGCGGCCTATTCTGCAAACACCCTGGCTGGCACCGAACCTGCTGACGCCGGGTGCAACATGCCCGCCCTGATGTCATCCGACGCGCCGCCCCTGCCCAGCCTGCAGCCCCCCGAGGCCGCGGCGCTGGCCGAGTTCCGCTGGCTGATGGCCGGCGACGGCCATGACGTGGACACCGCCCGGCTGCGCCACGACCGCGCCTATGCGCGTGGCTGCCTGGCGCTGGCCCGCGGCTCCACCGCGCCCGAGCTGCAGGCCGCGGCCGATGCGCTGGGCCAGTGGCTGCGGGTGAGCGTGCCGCGCGCCTGAGCACATCCGCGCCCGGCGGGTGGCGGCTGCATCGGCAGTGGCCGCGTCAGCTGCGCAGCGTGTGCGTAGCGCGGGCCAGCGCCGTGATGCGCGCCCAGTCACCGGCCGCCACCGCATCGGCCGGCGTCAGCCATGAGCCGCCACACACCTTGACATTGGGCAGGGCCAGGAACTGCGGCGCCGTCTCGGGCGTCAGGCCGCCGGTGGGGCAGAACACCACGTCGGGAAACGGGCCGCCCAGGGCCTTGAGCATGGCCACGCCACCGGCCTGCACGGCCGGGAAGAACTTCAGGAAGCCCAGGCCGTCGGCATTGGCCGCCATCACCTCGCTGGCGGTGGCCACGCCGGGCAGCAGCGGCAGGCCGATGCGGCGGCAGGCCGCGCCGATCTCGGCGGTGTAGCCAGGGCTCACGGCGAAGCGGCTGCCGGCATCCAGCGCCGCCTGCGCATCGGCCGCCGAGCGGATGGTGCCGGCGCCGACGATGGCCTCGGGCAGGGCCTTGGCAATGGCCTCGATGCACTGCAGCGCCACCGGCGTGCGCATGGTGACCTCCAGCACCTTCACGCCGCCGGCCAGCAGGGCCTCGGCCAGCGGCACGGCGTCCTGCACGCGTTGCAGCACGATGACGGGGATCACGGGGCCGTGGCTGGCCAGGCTGAGGGTGTCAGGGCTCATGGGATGTCCAGTGGGAAGTCTTGTCGGGTCGGTCGGCGCCAGGGTCACAGCCAGGTCACGGCGCCCTCTTCCGCGCTGCGCACGGTGCGGCGCAAGCCACCGAACAGTTCGCGCCCCAGGCCGTGGGCGCTGTCCTCGGCCTGGGCCGGGTCCAGCAGGGCGGTGCCGCGCGCCGCCCAAGCGTCGGCCGGCACCAGGGCCTGCAGCGTGCCGGCCACGGCGTCCAGGCGGATCAGGTCGCCGTCGCACACGCGGGCCAGCGGGCCACCGGCCAGGGCCTCGGGGCTCACATGGATGGCCGCCGGCACCTTGCCGCTGGCGCCACTCATGCGCCCATCGGTGACCAGGGCCACACGAAAGCCCTGGCCCTGCAGCACGGCCAGCGGCGGTGTCAGCTTGTGCAGCTCGGGCATGCCGTTGGCCTGCGGGCCCTGGAAGCGCACCACCACCACCACATCGCGGTTCAGCTCGCCGGCCTTGAAGGCGGCCTGCATCGCATCCTGGCTGGTGAACACCCGCGCCGGGGCCTCGATGACATGGCGGTCCTCGGGCACGGCCGAGACCTTGATCACCGCACGGCCCAGGTTGCCGGTCAGCAGCTTGAGCCCGCCGCTGGGCGAGAACGGCGCCGCGGCCGGGCGCACCACCGCCTCGTCGCCACTGGCGGTGGGCGTGGCCTCCCGGCTCACGCTGCCGCCGGCTGCCAGCCGCGGCACCTGGCCATAGGCCGCCAGGCCGCCCGCCGCCACGGTGGCCACGTCGCCATGCAGGTAACCGGCGTCGATCAGTTCGCGCAGCACAAAGCCGGTGCCCCCGGCGGCCTGTAACTGGTTCACGTCGGCACTGCCGTTGGGATAGACGCGGGCCAGCAGCGGCACTTCGGCCGACAGGTCGGCGAAATCGGTCCAGTCGATCAGGATGCCGGCCGCGCGCGCCACCGCCACCCAGTGGATCAGGTGGTTGGTGCTGCCGCCGGTGGCCAGCAGCG
>CAYPDO010000117.1:0-9910 GCA_964409495.1 uncultured Bordetella sp. | reverse complement strand
AGGCCGACACCGCCGCCGCGCGCCTGCACCGCTGGACACGCGGCGACTGGCAGCTGCTGCCGCTGCTGCTGCAGCCGCGACGCTATCCGCTGGCCACCATCAACCGCTGGAAGCTGCTTGACAACCTGCGCCGCTCGCTGGTGGCACCGGCCTCGGTGCTGCTGCTGCTGCTGGCGCTGCACGGCCAGGGCCTGGCGCCGGCCACCGCGCTGGCGCTGGTGGCCGCTGCCCTCTCGGCCGGGCCGCTGATGGGCACCGTGGCCGGCTTCTCGCCCAGCCGCGACGACGTTGCGCTGCGCCACTTCTTCGGCCATGCCGCGGCGGCGCTGGCACGCATGCTGGGCGGCACGCTGTGGGGCCTGCAGCAGGGGCTGGCGCAGGCCATGCAGGCGGTGGATGCCATTGCGCGCACGCTGTGGCGCCTGCTGGTCAGCCGCCGCCACCTGCTGCAATGGACCACCGCCGATGCCGCCGAGGCCCAGGCGCGCGCACGCGCCAGCCTGCCGGCCATGCTGCGCTGGCACTGGCGCACGCCGGCCCTGGCACTGGCACTGCTGGCCGCGCTGGGCCTGTGGGGCACGCCGCATCCACTGTGGAGCCTGGCGCTGTGCCTGCTGTGGGCCAGCGCGCCGCTGGGCGCCTGGTGGGTGAGCCGGCCGCGCAAGGCGCGCGCCGATGCCCAGCCCACGGCGGCCGAGCGCCTGGCGCTCACCACCGTGGCGCGCGACACCTGGCGCTACTACGAGCGCTGCGTCAGCGCCGCCGACCGCCACCTGCCGCCCGACAACCTGCAGTCGCTGCCGCAGGAGATGCTGGCGCACCGCACCTCGCCCACCAACATCGGCCTGTACCTGCTGAGCACCGCCTGCGCGCAGGCCTTCGGCTGGATCGGCACGCCCGAGCTGCTGGCCCGGCTGGAGGCCACGCTGGACACGCTGGACACGCTGGCGCGCCACCGCGGCCATTTCCTGAACTGGTACGACACGCGCAGCGGCGCGCCGCTGCTGCCGATGTACGTGTCCACCGTGGACAGCGGCAATCTCAGCGGCCACCTGCTGGCCGTGGCCCAGGCCTGCTGCGCGCTGGCACGCGCGACGGCTGGCGACGCGGCGCCCGACGGGGTGGCCCGTGCCGGCGCCGACGAGACGCCCGTTGACTGCACCACCGACGCCACCACCGAGGGCGCTTCCGAGGGCACCACCGCCGAGACCACCGGGCGCCGCCTGCATGCCGTGGCCGGGCGCTGCCAGCGCCTGGCCTGGGCGGCCGAGTTCGGCTTTCTCTACCACCCCAAACGCCACCTGTTCCACATCGGCCTGCGCGTGGCCGAGCAGACGCTGGATGCCGGCCTGTACGACCTGCTGGCCTCCGAGTCGCGCCTGACCAGCCTGCTGGCCATCGCCCGCGGGGATGTGCCGGTGCGCCACTGGGTGGCGCTGGGGCGTCCCTTCTTCGCCTCGCGCAGCCTGGCCGGCCTGCGCTCATGGTCGGGCTCGATGTTCGAGTACCTGATGCCCGGCCTGATCCTGGCCGAACCGCCGGGCAGCGTGCTCGACGAGGCCGGCCGCGTGGCGCTGCGCGAGCAGATCGCCTGGGGCCGCGCCCAGGGCCTGCCCTGGGGCCAGTCGGAATCGGCGCATGCCGGACGCGACGCCTCGCTGGCCTACCAGTACGCGCCACAGGGTGTGCCGCGGCTGGCCCTGCGCCGCACGCCGCTGGACGAACGCGTGGTGGCGCCCTATGCCACGCTGATGGCCGCACCGCTGGCGCCGCACCTGGCCTGCAGCAACCTGGCGGCGCTGGAGGCACTGGGCGCGCGCAGCGCCATGGGCTTCATCGAGGCGCTGGATTTCAGCCCCGGCCGCCAGACCGGCGCCGGCCGCTGCACGCCGGTGGCCACCCACATGGCCCACCACCAGGGCATGGCCCTGGTGGCGCTGGCCAACCTGCTGCTCGACGGCGTGGCCCGGCGCTGGGGCATGGCCGATGCGCACATCGAGGCCATGGCCTCGCTGCTGCACGAGCGCCCGCCGCGCGAGCTGTCCAAGCTGCCGCCGCTGACCGCCACCGCCGCGCCACCGGCCCTGCAGCGCCATGCGCCCGGCCTGCTGCGCGATGTGCAGCCGGGCGCCGGCGTGCCCGAGCCGACGCAGCTGCTCTCCAATGGCCACTACCACGTGACGCTGCGCGCCAATGGCGCCGGCTGGAGCCGGCTGGGCACGGCCGACCTGAACCGCTGGCGCGACGACGCACTGCGCGATGCCTTCGGCCTGTTTCTCTACCTGCAGCGCGGCGCCAGGCCGCCGCAGGCCGCACCGGGGCCCTGGGTGTCGCTGAGCCAGCATCCGGCGCCCGACGATGCGGCGCAGTACCAGGCCCAGTTCCACGCCGACCGGGTGGTGCTGGAGGCGCTGTGGCCCGACCTGCGCGTGCGCATCACGGTGTGGGTGAGCCCCGAGGACGACATCGAGTTCCGCCAGGTCGAGCTGCACAACCTGGGCCACCGCCCGCTCGCGCTGCGCCTGGCCTCGGCCTTCGAGGTGGCGCTGGGCGAGGCGCGTGCCGACGAGGCCCACCCGGCCTTTGCCAACCTGTTCGTGGCCGCCGCCTGGCAGCCGCAGGCCCAGGCCCTGGTGTTCACGCGGCGCGCGCGCCTGGCCGACGAGCCGGCGCTGCAGCTGGCGCATTTCCTGGCCGGTGGCGACACCGCAACGCTGCAGCCGCTGGTGCAGGCCGACCGCGCGCGCTGGGCCGGCCGCAACCGCGCGCCCAGCCAGCCGCTGGGCGAGCTGCTGCCGGCGCCAATGGCTGCCGGCAGCGCCGACGGTGCGCCGGAATCCGAGGCCAACGGCGCATCGGTGACCCTGGACACCGGCCTCGACCCGGTGTGTGCACTGGGCATGCGCGTGATCCTGCCGGCGCGCGGCCGGCAGCAGATCACCTTTGCCACCGCGGCCTCGGCCGACCGGGCCACGCTGCAGGCGGTGGTCGACAAGTACCGTCAGGCCGGGCCGGTGCAACGCGCCTCGCTGATGTCGGCCACGCTCAGCGGCATCCGCCTGCGCGCGCTGCGCATGAACCGCGACACCTTTGCCGCCACCCAGCTGCTGAGCACCGCGCTGCTGCTCACGCTGGGCCGCGCACGCGCCGAGTTGCGCCCCGCGGCCAGCACCGGCGCCGGCGCCACCGAGGGCCTGAGCGACCGGCGCCACCTGTGGCGCCACGGCCTGTCGGGCGACCGGCCGCTGATCCTGGTGACGGTGAGCGCGATGCACGGCCTGGGCCTGCTGCGTGCGCTGGCCCAGGCCGCGCACCTGTGGTCGTGGGGCGGCGTGGCCTGCGACGTGGTGGTGCTCAACGGCGAGCCGGCGTCCTACGACATGGGGCTGCAGCGCGCCATCCAGGGCCTGCGCGACCGCCATGCCGCCGACCACGCGGCCGAGCATCCGGCCGGGCCCGCGCACCCGGGCGGTGCCACGGTGGGCTGGCACCTGCTGCGAGCCGGCGAGCTGGAGGAGGACGACCGCCGCACCCTGCAGCAGCTGGCCCGCGTGCGCCTGCAGGCCGACGGGCGCCCGCTGCTGCACCATGTGCTGGCCTGGGCCGCACAGCATGAGCTGGCGCTCGACGAGCGCCAGCGCACCGCCACGGTGGCCGTGCCACTGCTGCGGGACGCGGCCCACGGCGCCGCGGCAACGCCGGGCCAGGGCCAGCACCGGCCCGAGGGCCGGTTCGACGCCGTGGCCGGCCACTTCGACTTCGAGGTGGCCCCGCAGCAGCGCCCGGCACGGCCTTGGATCAACGTGCTGGCCAACCCGCAGTTCGGCAGCCTGGTGTCGGAGGCCGGCGGCGGCTTCAGCTGGGCTGGCAACAGCCGGCTGCACCAGATCACCGCCTGGAGCAATGATGCCCTGGCCGATCCGCCCTCGGAGTGGTGCCTGCTGCAGGACTGCGAGACGCTGCAGACCTGGAGCCTGAGCCCCTGCGCCTGGGGCCATGCCGAGGCCAGCTACCAGGTGCGCCACGGCCAGGGCTTCAGCCGCATCGCGCACCGCCACGGCGATCTCGAGCTCAGTGCCGAATGGTGCGTGGATGCGCGGCTGGCCGTGCGCCAGCTGCGCCTGCGCCTGGTGAACCACGGGCCGCGCGTGCGCCACCTGCGCCTGGTCGGCCTGGCCGAGTGGATGATGGGCGCGCGCCGCGGCAACCGCGCCACGCTGGGCACGGCCATGCTGCGCCAGCGCTTGCCCTCGCCGCCCGGGACGGCCGCTGTCGGCGGGCACGGCCCGCGCACCTTGGTCACGCTGCTGTGCACCCAGCACGAGCAGGCCGACGGCTTCGGCGGCGCCACCGCCTTCCTGAGCCTGGTGCCGCCGGCCGGCGCTGCCACGCCCTACATCGACTGGACCTGCGACCGGCGCGAGTGCTTCGATGCGCGTGGCCGCCTGGTGCTGCCCGACCACTTCGGCCAGCGCAGCGGTGCCGGGCCCGACCCCTGCGCCGCACTGTCGCTGCGGCTGGCGCTGGCGCCGGGCGAGGCTGCCGAGCCGGTGCTGCTGCTGGGCCACGCCGCCAGCCCGGCGGCGGCCGGCGCGCTGGCGCTGCAGGCCGCCGCGGTGCCGCCGGCCGCGCGCCTGGCCGAGGTGCAGGCGCACTGGAACACGCTGCTGGGCGCCACCACGGTGCGCACGCCCGACGCGCTGTTCGACGCCCTGGTCAACCGCTGGCTGCTCTACCAGACCATCTCCTGCCGGCTGTGGGCCAAGGCCGGCTTCTACCAGGCCGGCGGCGCCACCGGCTTTCGCGACCAGCTGCAGGACACGCTGGCACTGGCCTGGGCCGCGCCGCAGATGCTGCGCGCGCAGATCCTGCTGTGCGCCTCGCGCCAGTTTGCCGAGGGCGATGTGCAGCATTGGTGGCATGCGTCCGGCGGTGCCGGCGTGCGCACGCATTTTTCAGACGACCGCCTGTGGCTGGCCCATGCGCTGGTGCACCACCAGCGCTGCACCGCCGATGCCAGCCTGCTCGACGAGCCGGTGCCCTTCCTGGAAGGCGAGCCAGTGCCCGATGGCGCCGACGACCGCTACGACACGCCACGCGTGGGCAGCACGCAGGCCAGCGTCTACGAACATGCCGCGCGCAGCATCGACAGCAGCCTGGGCGTGGGCGTGCACGGCCTGCCGCTGATCGGCAGCGGTGACTGGAACGACGGCATGAACCGCGTGGGCACCGCCGGCCGCGGCGAATCGGTGTGGCTGGCCTGGTTTCTGTGCCGGCTGGTGGCCGACTTCGCGCCGCTGGCACGCGCCCGCGGCGAGCACCGGCGCGCGCAGCGCTGGCTGCAGGCCGCCGCCGGCTGGCAGGCGGCGCTGGAAGGCCCGGCCTGGGACGGCCACTGGTACCGCCGCGCCTTCTTCGACGACGGCCAGCCGCTGGGCGCGCAGGCCAATGCCGAGGCGCGCATCGACCTCATCGCGCAGGCCTGGGCGGTGCTCTCGGGCGTGGCCGCGCCCAGCCGCCAGTGGCAGGCCATGGCGGCGGTGGATGCACAGCTGGTGGACGAGCAGGCCGGCCTGATCCGCCTGCTGACGCCGCCGCTGGCGCATGCGCAGCCGAGCGCCGGCTACATCCAGGCCTATCCGCCCGGCGTACGCGAGAACGGCGGCCAGTACACGCACGGCGCGGTGTGGGCGCTGATGGCGCTGGCGCAGCTGCACCACGGCGCCGCGGCCGGCCTGCGCGGCGGCGCCGGCAGCCTGGCCACCACCGCGCGGGTGTGGCACTGGTTCACGCTGCTGAGCCCGGCCCACCGCGCGACCCAGCCCGGCTGGGGTGCAGCCTATGGCCTGGAGCCCTATGTGGCGGCCGGCGACACCTGCAGCGCGGCACCGCACACCGGGCGTGGCGGCTGGAGCTGGTACACCGGCGCCGCCGCCTGGCTGCACCGCGCGGCCCTCGAATCCATCCTGGGCCTGCAGCTTGAGGCGCGGCGCCTGCGCTTCACGCCCTGCCTGCCCGCCGCCTGGCCCTGGGCCGAGATCACGCTGCGGCGCGACGGCCGGGCCCTGCACTTCATGCTCTCGCGCGGCGCCTCGCCCGAGGTGGCGCTGGCGCGCGCGCCCGCCGGGGCGCTGCTGCTGCCGCCGGGCCAGTGGCTGGACTGGACCGCCCAGCCGCACGCCACGCGCTTTGTGGTGCCACTGCCCGACAGCGATGACTGAGCCCCCTGCACACGGCCCGGCGAGCACGGCCGTCGGCGGAGCTCGACCCGATTCCGGGCCGATCCGCAAACCTCGCCACCACTGGAAGCCACCATGCGAACTCCCCTGAACACCCAAGCCACCCGCCACCCCGCCACCGGCCGCAGCCTGGCCGCCTTGGCCACGGCCGGCGTGCTTGGCGCCCTGCTGCTGGCCGGCGGCTGCGCCGTCACCCGCGGCCAGGAGACCTTGGGCGCCTATGTCGACGACGCCACCATCACCACGCAGATCAAGTCGCGCTTCATCGACGACAAGGATGTGGCCGCGTCCAGCATCAAGGTCGAGACGCTCAACGGCACGGTGATGCTCTCGGGCTTTGCCAAGAGCACCGCCGAGCGCAGCGCCGCCGAGGCCATCGCGCGCCGCGTGAATGGTGTCAGCTCGGTGCGCAACGAGATCGCCGTGCGGCCGTGAGCACCGGCGGCCCGTTCGATGCCGCACAGACGCGGCGTTGGGCCGGCCGCAACATGGCACCCGACACTTCGTCGACACCCCGAAAGGAATGCACATGACCACCGACTACGTCACCCGCGACAACTTCGGCATGTATGCCGGCAGCCAGGACGGGCCGGGCCCGGCGCTGATGGGCGCCAACACCCTGCTGGGCAACGCGGTGCACAACAAGGACGATGAAGACCTGGGCGACATCAAGGAGCTGATGATCGACATGGGCACCGGCAAGGTGGCCTATGCGGTGCTGTCCTTCGGCGGCCTGCTGGGCATGGGCAACAAGCTGTTCGCCGTGCCCTGGGCCGCGCTGACGCTCGACACCGTGAACAAGCGCTTCACGCTCGACGTGCCCAAGACCGCGCTGGCCGACGCGCCCGGCTTCGACAAGAAGAACTGGCCGGTGATGTCCGACAAGACCTGGGCCAGCGGCGTGCACAAGTTCTACGGCACGCCCTACGGCAGCGACTGAACCTTCCACAGCCGCAAGCGCAGCGGGCGCGGTGACATCACCGCGCCCGCTGCGCCGTTGGTGGGCCACTCTAGCGTGAGCCGACCACCTCGATGACCACGCGGCGGTCGGGTTGCAGGCAGGCGATCAGGCGCGCGTTGACCCTGCTGCCCACGCAATCCGCGGCCTGCGTGACCGGGCTGCCCTCGCCCTTGCCCACCGCGCTGATCTTCATCGGATCGATGCGGCCATGGCTGGCCAGGTAGCGCTTCACCGCATCGGCGCGCGACTGCGACAGCGTCTGGTTGTAGTCCTCGGTGCCCAGCCGGTCGGTGTGGCCCTCGACGCTGATGGTGTCGAAGCGCGCGCCGTCGAGCTCGCGGGCAAAGGTGTCGAGATGGGCCTGCCCCTCGGCCTGCACGGTGGACTGGTCGAAGCCGAACAGCGACTCGGCGGCATAGCTGACGCGGCGGCGCTCGGGCACCAGCGGCGCCGATGGCGCCGTGGGCGCGGCCGCCAGCACCACCGGTGCCGGCAGCGGGGCTGCCATCGGCATCGGCATCGGGGCCGGGGCCGGGTCCATCGCACGCGGCGTGGCTGCGGCATACGGCCGCGCCTGCGCGCTGCGGCCGAACGGGAACACCAGGCTCATCGACCAGACGTTCACGCCGCCACGCTCGCCCGTGGCATCGTTGATGCGGTAACGCTCGGCCTCGCCACGCACCAGCATCGACGGCGAGATGGCGTACTGCAGGCCCACGCCGATCTTCACGTTGGTGGCGCGGCGGCTCGGGCTGGCATCGGCCAGCACCACGCCGCCGCTGGCCTGGAAGTCGTCACGCGTGCGCGCCCATTGGCTGCCGATGCGCGCCAGCGCCGACAGCTTCTCGGTGATCGGCAGCGTGGCCACGGCATCCAGGTTCAGGCCCTGCACATGGAACTGACCGGCCAGCGCCCCGCCTGACGCGGTGTCGGCACGGAAGCCGAACTTGCCCAGCTTGAAGTAGCCGCCTTCCAGCGCCAGGTAGCGGTTGAACTGGTAGCCGCCGAACACGCGGTAGGCGGTCGAGCGCTCATCATGCGCGATGCCGGTGACGTTCTGCCCTTCGCCGAGCAGGCGCGCCGCGATGCGGCCCTCGTCGATGTTGACCTTGGACTGCCCGGCGCCGAAGCCCAGGTAGTAGTAGCTGTCGGACTGCGCGTGCGCGTTGCCCGCCGTGGTGGCCAGCAAGGCGGCCAGGCTGATCAGCCGGCGGGTGGGACATGAAGACATGGATGACTTTCAGAGAGGGTGGGGACAGCCCGGCGCGCGGTGCGGCCGGACCGAGGATCAGACGGCTTGCCAGGCCTTGGCATCGGCCAGCACGCGCCGCGCCTGGGCCACGTCGGCCGGGCCGCCATGCACCGTGAGCACGTACTTGTCGGCCTTCAGCGCCGTCTCGTAGCGGATGACCTGCGCGCGCGAGGCACCGCTGCGCATCAGTGCTGCACCGAGCGCCGACAGCCCGCCGACCACGACCGCGCCTTCGAGCGCGCCGACCAAGGCAGCCACCACCGGACCGGCCATGGCCACCACGCCCAGGCCCGGCAGCACGAACACCGCGGGCGCCAGCAGCAGGCCCCAGATGCCGCCCCAGAACGCACCGGTGCCGCCCCAGGCCTTGATGCGGTCACCGGTGGTGTAGAAGCCCAGCGGATGCTCTTGCGAGTGCCAGCCCTTGCCCACCAGCGAGAGCCGGGTCACGTCCATGCCGGCGCGGTGCAGGGCGCGCACGGCCTCGTCGGCCTCGTGGTGGCTGTCGAAGATGTAGAACGGCAGATCGGTCCCGGCCACCGGCGCTGTTGCCGCATCGCCCGGCGACATGGCCGCTGCGCTGGCCAGCGTTGCCGGTGGCGTCGGCGCAGGCATGGCAGACGACGGGCCCGGCAGCGAGGCGCCTTCGGTGGGCGCCAGCAGCGATGCCAGGCGGGGCGATACGGGAACGGGAATGGACATGGCAGGCTCTCGTGAGTGAGCCGCCACGATGCGCCCGGCGCCGCCGCCGGTCTGTGCGCTACCGCGCCGATGTGTGCACGGCCTCAGCCGTGCAGATGGCAGGCCACCCAGTGGCCCGGCGCCTGCTCGCGCAGCGTGGGCGATTCGCTGCGGCAGCGCGCTTCGGCATGCGGGCAGCGGGTGTGGAAGTGGCAGCCCGAGGGCGGGCTGATCGGGCTGGGCACATCGCCCTGCAGCCGGATGCGCTGGCGCTTGACCGTTGGGTCGGGAATCGGCACCACCGACAGCAGCGCCTGCGTGTAGGGATGCAGCGGCCGCGTGTACAGGTCGTGCGCCGAGGCCAGCTCGACGATGCGGCCGAGGTACATCACCGCCACGCGGTCGCTGGTGTGTTCCACCACGCTGAGGTCGTGCGCGATGAACACATAGGTCAGGCCCAGCCTGTCCTGCAGGTCTTCCAGCAGGTTGATCACCTGGGCCTGGATCGACACGTCCAGCGCGCTCACCGCCTCGTCGCAGATGATCAGCCGGGGGTTGACCGCCAGTGCGCGCGCAATGCCGATGCGCTGGCGCTGGCCGCCCGAGAACTCGTGCGGATAACGCCGCAGGTGGTCGGCCGACAGGCCCACCAGCTCGAGCAGCTCGACGATGCGCGCACGCCAGGCCTCGCGCGTGGGCGCCAGCTTGTGGATGGTGAGCGCCTCGCCGATGATCGAGGCCACAGTCATGCGCGGGTTCAGGCTGGCGTACGGGTCC
>CAYPDO010000116.1:0-9949 GCA_964409495.1 uncultured Bordetella sp. | reverse complement strand
GGCTCGGGGTCATGCCTGTCTCCTGCTTGTGATGGGGTGGTGCGCAGCGGCGGCAGCGCCACGCGCGGCCACCATCGTGCCCAGCTTGTCTGGCCGGGCCATGCTAGGAAACCCGCGCCGCCGCCCTCAATCGTCGGAAGCGACGATGTTGCTCGCAAGGGCCCTGCCTACCATGCCGCACGCCACCCGTCTGGAGACGCCCGCCATGCTCGGCCTGATGCAAGACCGCCCGCTGCTGATCTCGTCGCTGATCGAGCACGCCGCCACCTTCCACCCGGAAACAGAGATCGTCAGCCGCCTGCCCGAAGGCCACGTGCACCGCAGCACCTGGCGCGGCGTGCGTGACACGTCGAAGCAGGTGGCCAATGCGCTGAAGGGCCTGGGCATCCAGCCGGGTGAGCGCGTGGGCACGCTGGCCTGGAACTCGTACCGCCACCTGGCGCTGTACTTCGGCGTGTCGGGCTCGGGCGCGGTGCTGCACACGGTGAACCCGCGGCTGTTTCCGGAGCAGATCGACTACATCGTCAACCACGCCGAAGACCAGCTGCTGTTCTTCGACATCAGCTTCGCACCGCTGGTCGAGAAGCTGGCCCCGCTGCTCAAGACCGTGCGGCACTTCATCGCGATGACCGACCGGGCGCACATGCCCGCGATCAACGTGCCCGGCCTGCTGTGCTGGGACGAGCTGATCGGCGTGCAGAGCCCGCACTACACCTGGCCCGAGTTCGACGAACGCACGGCCTCCAGCCTTTGCTACACGTCCGGCACCACCGGCAACCCCAAGGGCGTGCTCTACAGCCACCGCTCGACGATGCTGCACACGCTGATGGAGCTGGCGCCCGACACCTTCGGCGTCAGCAGCGAAGAGACCATCATGCTCATCGTGCCGATGTTCCATGCCAACGCCTGGGGCACGCCCTACGCAGCGGCGATGGTGGGCACCAAGCTCGTGCTGCCGGGCCCCCACCTGGACGGCGCCAGCGTCTACACGCTGATGCGCGACGAGCGCGTCACCTTCTCGCAGGGCGTGCCCACGGTGTGGATGATGCTGTTCGGCTACGTGGACGCGAACCCGGGACTGGACCCGAAGGAACTGGGCCTCAAGCGCGTGGGCATCGGCGGCGCGGCGGTGTCGCGCGCGATGCTCGAGCGTTTCGAGCACCAGTTCGGCGCCGAGGTGGTGCAGGGCTGGGGCATGACCGAGACCAGTCCGATCGGCGTGATCAGCAAGCTGCTGAAGAAGCATGCCGCGCTGCCCGAGGAAGAGCTGGTGAAGATCAAGCTCAAGCAGGGCCGCGGCGTGTGGGGCGTGGACCTGAAGATCGTGGACGAGGAAGGCCAGGCCCTGCCCTGGGACGGCGTGGCCTACGGCCACCTGCATGTGCGCGGCCCGTGGATCACCAGCGGCTACTTCAAGAGCGAAGGCGGCTCGGTGCTCGATGCCGAAGGCTACTTTCCCACCGGCGACGTGGCCACGATCGACCCTGACGGCTTCCTGCAGCTGGTCGATCGTGCCAAGGACGTGATCAAGAGCGGCGGCGAGTGGATCAGCTCGATCGACCTCGAGAACGCCGCGATGAGCCACCCGGCCGTGGCCGAGGCCGCGGTGATCGGCATCGCCCACCCCAAGTGGCAGGAGCGGCCGCTGCTGGTGGTGGTGAAGCGCCCGGGCCAGGACGTGACACGCGAGCAAATGCTGGAGCACCTGGGCGCGCGCGTGGCCAAGTGGTGGCTGCCCGACGACGTGGCCTTCGTGGCCGAGCTGCCGCACACCGCCACCGGCAAGATCCTGAAGACCAGGCTGCGCGAGCAGTTCAAGCAGCACGTGCTGCCCACCCTTTGAGCGCAGCCGGCGCATCCACGCCATGCAGGCCCTGCTGACGCCTGAGGAACAGGCCTTCCGCGACGAGGTGCGCGCCTTCCTGGACGAGCAGCTCACGCCCGCGCTGCGCGAGGCCGGGCGTCGCACCTCGGGCATCTTTGCCGAATATCCGCACGGCAACGACTGGCACCGCGTCCTGGCCAGCAAGGGCTGGAGCGTGCCGCACTGGCCGGTGGCCTTCGGCGGCTGCGACTGGACGCCGATGCAGCACTACCTGTTCGCCGCCGAGCTGGCCGCGGCCGACGCGCCGCCGCGCGCGCCGATGGGCCCGGGCATGGTGGCGCCGGTGCTGATCGCCTTCGGCACGCCCGAGCAGCAGCAGCGCTGGCTGCCCGGCATCCGCGACGGCAGCGACTACTGGTGCCAGGGCTACAGCGAGCCCGGCGCGGGCTCAGACCTGGCCAGCCTGCAGTGCAAGGCCGTACGCGATGGGGACCACTATGTGCTCAACGGCACCAAGATCTGGACCACGCATGCGCAGTTTGCCAACCGCATGTTCTGCCTGGTGCGCACGTCCAGCGCCGGCAAACCCCAAGCGGGCATCAGCTTCATCTGCTACCACATGGACACGCCCGGCATCACCGTGCGGCCGATCCACAGCCTGTCAGGCGACCACGAGCTGAACCAGGTGTTCTTCGACAACGTGCGCGTGCCGGCCTCGGGCCTGATCGGCCAGGAGAACCAGGGCTGGACCATCGCCAAGTACCTGCTGCAGCACGAGCGCGGCGGCGCCTATTCGCCCGCGCTGCGCAGCCGTTGGCGCCGCCTGGCCGATGCGCTGAACGCGGCCTTCAGCGGCCACCGCGCGCAGAGCGCCGAGGCCCAGCAACTGCGCCTGGACCTGGCCGACCTGCACTGCCGCCTGGACGCACTGCAAGCGCTGGAGCTGCGCACGCTGCGTGCCCAGGCCGCGGGGGCCGAGCGCGGCATCTCGCCGTCGATGGGCAAGCTGCTGGGCACCGAGCTGAAGCAGGCGCTGACCGAACTGCATGTGCGCATCACCGGCACGGCCACCCTGCCCCGCGCGGCGCTGGACGAAGCCGCCCATGGCGCCCTGGCGCTCGACGAGGACGGCCTGTTCGCGATGTCGTCCTACCTCAACGACCGCGCGGCCTCGATCTACGCCGGCACCAACGAGGTCCAGCGCAACATCATCGCGGCCCATCTGCTGGCCCAGGCCTGAAGGCGCACGCCATGGCAAACGCCCCCCTGCAAGACGACAACACCGCCGCGCTGCGCGACAGCCTGTCGCGCTGGCTGGCCGACCGCATCGATCTGAACCACCATGCCCGCGCCGATGCACCGCCCGCGGCCCCGGCCTGGGCCGGTCTGGCCAGCGACCTGGGCCTGCTGGGCGCAGGATTCCCGGAAAGCGCCGGCGGCCTGGCCGCCGATGCCGCCGAGGCCTGGCGCAACCACCTGGCCATCTGCGAGACGCTGGGCGAATGGCTCAGCGCTGAGCCCTACATCAGCAGCGCCGTGGTGGGTGGCGGCCTGCTGCAGCGCGCCGGCACGCCGCTCGCCCAGGCCGTGCTGGCCGCGCTGATCGAGGGCCGTGCGCTGCTGGCCTGGGCCCATGCCGAGCCCGGTGCGCGCGACGATCCGGCCGACGTTGGCGCCGCCCTGCGGCCCGGTGAGGGCCGCGCCGGGTGGCTGCTGCACGGCCGCAAGACCGCCGTGGTGGCCGCGCCCTGGGCCACGCACCTGGTGGTCAGCGCGCGCCGCGCCGGCCAGCCGGGCGACGCGCTGGGCCTGGACCTGGTGCTGCTGCCGATCGACGCGCCCGGCATCAGCCGCCGCGACACGCGCACGCTGGATGGCGGCGTGGCCAGCGAGATTGCCTTCGACGGCGTGGCCGTGGCCGGGGCCGACCTGCTGGCCCCCGCCGGCCAGGCGCTGCCGGCCATCGCGCAGGCGCTGGACGAGGCGGCGCTGGCGCTGGGCGCCGAGAGCCTGGGCACCACGCGCCGCATGTTCGAGGCCACCCGCCACCACCTGCGCGAGCGCAGGCAGTTCGGCCAGCCGCTGGCCGCCTTCCAGGTGCTGCAGCACCGCCTGGCCGACATGCACATCGCGCGCGAGCTGGCCGCAGCCCTGGTGGCCGCGGTGGGCGCGCAGATCGCCGATGCGGCGCTGGCGCCCGAGGCGCGCGCGCTGGCCGTGTCATCGGCCAAGGTGGCGGTGGGCAAGGCCTGCAAGCTGCTGGGCGAGCAGGCGGTGCAGCTGCACGGCGGCATGGGCGTGACCGAAGAGCTGGCCGTGGGCCGCTTCTTCCGCCGCGCGCTGCAGATCGAGCGCAGCGCGGGCAGCAGCGGGCAGCACCTGCTGCGTGTCGTGTCCCTTCAGCACCCGGCACTGGAGTACCAGCGCCACCCGCCGAGCGGGTCGCCGGCCGGCTTCGGCGCGGCCGGGCACTCGGCCGGCTGAGCTGCAATCTGCATGAAGCGCGAACCCTGGCGCCGCGACCTGGCGGCCTACCCGTTCCAGACCGAGATCGCGCCGCGCTGGTCGGATGTGGACACGCTGCGCCACCTGAACAACGTGGCGCTGATGGGCCTGCACGGCGAGGCGCGCATGCGCTGGCTGGCCGACACCGTGGGCCACAGCGGCGTGGATGCGGCCCAGCCCGCGCTGCGCCCGGTGAGCGTGGCCACCGACTTCGTGGCGCAGGCCCACTACCCGGCGCCGCTGCGGGCCGGCGTGCGCCTGCGCGCGGTGGACGACGCCGGCTTCGAGCTGGCCACCGCGCTGTTCCAGCACGGGCAGTGCGTGGGCCTGGCCGCCACGCGCATGGCCGCGTGGCAGCATAGCCAGCCCGGCACGCTGCCCAAGGATCTGCGTGCGCAGCTGACCCGATGCCTGGCCGATCAGGCCGCACTGCCCCCGCCGCCAGCCGAGCACCCGCACGATGCGGTGATCGACCACCACGCCACCCCGCCCGACCTCGCGCACGCCCCGCCGCACTGGCACGGCATGACCACGCGTTATGCCGACCTGGATGCCCACCAGGGCCTCGGCGAGCTGGCACTGGCGCGCCTGGTGGAGCACACGCGCCTGCGCCTGCTGCGCCGCGCGATGAGCCACCGCGCCGGTGACGGCAACGGCGCGCCGGCGCTGGGCTTCCTGGTGGCCCACATGCGCCTGCAGCTGCTGCACCCCGGCTGGGCCGGCGGCGGTGCCTGGCAGATCGGCGCCGGCGTGGCCGAGCTGGGCCGCAGCGCCATCCGCCTGCGCAGCTGGGTGCGCGATCCGCGGCAGCTGGTGGCCGTGGCCGACACGGTGCTGGTCAGCACCGACCCGGTCACCCAGCGCGCGGCGCCGATGGACGACATCACCCGCGGCGCGATGCAGGCGTTGGCGATGGTGCCGCTCACCCCATCCCAATCGGCCTGAGCCGCACCGGCCCGGCCGTCACCCCCAAAGGAGACAAGGCCATGAGCCACCACCCCGACGACCTGCTGCTCGAACGGCCTGAAGCCTATTCGGGTGGCCTGGCCATCCTGACGCTGAACCGCCCCGCCAAGCTCAATGCGCTGAGCGGCGACACCGTGCGCGCCCTGTGCGCCCGCCTCGACGAGGTGGCGGCCGACCCCACGCTGCGCGTGCTGGTCATCACCGGCGCCGGCCGGGGATTCTGCGCCGGCTGGGACCTGACCAGCGGTTCAGCCTCTGGCAGCGGCGGGCGCGATGACGTCACCGGCTACATGGCCGGCCAGGAGCTGTTCGCCGGCATGGTCAAGCGCGTGCGCGCGCTCGACAAGGTGGTGATCGCCGCGGTCAATGGCGTGGCCGTGGGCGCCGGCCTGGCGATGACCCTGGCCAGCGACATCCGCCTGTGTGCGCGCTCGGCCAGCTTCCACATCGGCGCCATCCGCATCGGGCTGACGGCCGGCGAATGCGGCATCAGCTACCACCTGCCGCGCCTGGTGGGCGCGGCGCGCGCCTTCGAGCTGATGCTCACCGGCCGCCCGGTGCCCGCCGATGAGGCCGGCCAGATCGGCCTGGTGGCCAAGGTGGTGGACGACGCCGCGCTGATGACCGAAGCCCTGGCCATGGCCCAGGCCGTGCTGCGCAACAGCCCCTACGCAACGCGCCACACCAAGCAGCTGATGTGGACCAACCTCGAGGCGCCCAGCCTGGATGCCGCCATCGAGCTGGAGAACCGCGCCCAGGTGCTGGCGCTGTGCACGCAGGACTTCAAGGAGGCCACCCAGGCCTTCGCCGAGAAGCGCCCGCCGGTGTTCACAGGCAAGTAGTTCGCACACGTTCGTCCGTTCCGACGATGGTCGATCCAGCGGCCTTTCAACAACATCCACCCATCGCTTGGGAACTGAGGAGAAGCGCCATGGCAGGAGCCGCTGGGCCATTGGCCGGCGTGAAGGTGATCGAGATGGCCGGCATCGGCCCGGGCCCGTTCGCGGCCATGGTGCTGGCCGACCTGGGCGCCGATGTGCTGCGCATCACGCGCCCCGGCACGCCGCTGCAGCCCACCGACATCACCACCCGCAGCCGCCGCCAGCTGGCCCTCGACCTGCGCCAGCCCGAGGCCATCGAATCGGTGCTGCAGCTGGTGGCACAGGCCGATGTGCTGATCGAGGGCTTTCGCCCCGGCGTGATGGAGCGCCTGGGCCTGGGGCCCGACGTGTGCGCCGCGCGCAACCCGCGACTGGTGTTCGGCCGCATGACCGGCTGGGGCCAGCACGGCCCGCTGGCCCAGGCCGCCGGGCACGACATCAACTACATCGCCATCACCGGCGCGCTGCATGCCATCGGCCGCAGCGGTGAATCGCCGGTGCCGCCGCTGAACTACGTGGGCGATTTTGGTGGTGGTGGCATGCTGCTGCTGGTGGGCGTGCTGGCCGCGCTGCACGAGGCCAAGGGCTCAGGCACAGGCCAGGTGGTGGATGCGGCGATGACCGATGGCACCTCGCTGCTCAGCGCCTTCATGTACGGCTTTCATGCTGCGGGCCGTTGGAGCAACCAGCGCGGCGAGAACCTGCTGGACGGTGGCGCGCACTTCTACGACACCTATGCCTGTGCCGATGGCAAGTACGTGGCCGTGGGCGCCATCGAGCCGCAGTTCTATGCCGAGCTGCGCCAGCGCTGCGGCATCGACGACCCGATGTTCGATGGGCAGATGGACGCGGCGCGCTGGCCCTTGCTGAAGCTGCGCCTGGCGGATGTGTTCCGCACCAGGACGCGTGACGAGTGGTGCGCGCTGCTCGAAGGCAGCGATGCCTGCTTTGCACCGGTGCTGGATTGGGACGAGGCGCCGCGGCATGCGCACAACCGGGCGCGGGAGACGTTTGTCACCGTGGGGGGTGTGGTGCAGCCGGCACCGGCGCCGCGCTTCTCGCGGACGGCGCCGGCTGTGCCGACAGCGCCTGTGGCTACCTCGCTGGAAGATGCTTTGGCCAGCTGGCGTTGAGTTGCTCTCGCTGAGTGCCGTTATGCAGGCGTTTCCCATTTTTCGTTTTAGCGCGCCGGGATTTCGCCCCGGCGGGCGACCCCCTTTCTCTTTCGCGAAAGAGAAAGGGGGCAAAGAGAAGCGCTTCCAAACTTTCCGACCCCGCACTGCCGCTCTCCAAACATCGAGGCGGGGGCCTCGCCCGCCCGGCGGGCTCAAACAGGCTGCCGAACCAGAGCGTGAACACGGATACAGCGCCGCCGATGGCAAGGCCTTCATCTGGCAAGACTCTGGCAACCGTTCGTGCCCTGCAGCGTTCTTCACGCAAGTCTTGACCGGGAGGGCTTTGCCTGGGAATGGGCCAATTCATTTCCGACTGGCTGTGTTCGAGCCCGCCGGGCGGGCGAGGCGCCCGCCTCGATGCAATTCAAGCGCGCGTTGGTGTCGGAAAGTTTGGAGAGCGCTTTCTTTGCCTACTTTCTTTTCGCCAAAAGAAAGTAGGTCGCCCGCCGGGGCGAACACCCGGCGGGCTGCAGCGAACACGCACAAGCACCAAGCAACGAGACAAGCCACATGTACCTGACCCAAGCCCTCCACAAAGGCGTGCGCGAACGCCCGAACGACATCGCCGCCATCTTCGGCACCGAGCAGCTCACACGACAGCAGTTCGCCGACCGGGTCGCCAGGCTCGCCAGCGTGCTGCAAGGCCTGGGCATCCAGCCCGGCGACCGCGTCGGCATGCTCGGCCTCAACAGCATCCGCTACCTCGAATACTTCTACGGCACCTGGTGGGCCGGCGGCGCGGTGAACCCGGTCAACATCCGCTGGAGCCCGGCCGAGGTGGCCTACTCGCTGGACGATTGCGACACCCGCATCCTGATCGTCGACGACGCCTTCGCCGCCATGGTGCCCGCGCTGCGCGCGCAAAGCTCGTCGCTGAAGACCGTGATCCACTGCGGCGCCGGCCCCACGCCCGAAGGCGCGCTCAGCTACGAGGCGCTGATGGCCGCCGCCACACCGGTGCCCGACGCTTGGCGGCATGACACCGACCTGGCCGCCATCATGTACACCGGCGGCACCACCGGCCGGCCCAAGGGCGTGATGCTGAGCCACGGCAACCTGTTCGTGAACGCGCTGTCGGGCTCGGCGGCCATTCCGCGGGCGCCCTTCACCAGCGGCCTGGTGGTCTCGCCGATGTTCCATGTGGCCGGCTGCGGCCTCAGCATCATCCTGATGATGCGCCTGGGCACCGCGGTGATCGTGCCCGGCTTCGACGAACTGGCCATCCTGCAGGCCGTGCAGCAGCACCGGCCGGGCGAGATGTTCCTGGTGCCGATGATGATCCGCCGGCTGATCGAACACCCGCGCTTTGCGGAGTTCGATCTCAGCTGCATCCAACTGGTGCTGTACGGCGCGGCGCCGATCGAGGCCGCGCTGCTCGAGGCCGCGATGGCGGCGCTGCCGAATGCCGGCTTCGCCCAGGCCTATGGCATGACGGAACTTTCGCCCACCATCACGCTGCTGAGCCCGAAGGACCACCTGCCCGGCCCCGACAAGGGCACACGCCTGCGTGCCGCCGGCCGGCCGGTGCCGATCGCCGAGGTGCGCATCGTCGACCCCGACGACAACGAGCTGCCGGTGGGCCAGGTGGGCGAGATCTGCGCCCGCGGCCCGATGGTGATGCAGGGCTACTGGAACAAGCCGGCTGAGACCGCCGCCGCACTGAAGGGCGGCTGGATGCACACCGGCGACGGCGGCCGGCTCGATGCCGACGGCTACCTCTACGTGGTCGACCGCATCAAGGACATGATCGTCACCGGTGGCGAGAACGTCTATTCGGCCGAGGTCGAGAACGCGCTGGCCAGCCTGGACGGCGTGCAGCAATGCGCCGTGATCGGCGTGCCCGACGAGCAATGGGGCGAGCGCGTGCATGCGGTGATCGTCAAGCGCGAAGGCAGCGATGTCACCGAAGCCAGCGTGATCGCCCACTGCAAGACGCTGATCGCCGGCTACAAGTGCCCGCGCAGCGTGGAGTTCCGCAGCGAGATGCCGATGTCGGCCGCCGGCAAGCTGCAGAAGTTTGCGCTGCGCGAACCCTACTGGGCCGGCAAGGCAAGACGAGTCAATTGATTCCCTGAGAGAAGCACCATGGCCATGAACTTCAAGCGCTCCTGGAGCGACCCCGACCTCGACCAGTTCCGCGACACCGCGGCCCGCTTCGTCGACAGCGAACTGGTGCCCGACGACGAGGCCGCACGCCAACGCGGCAACGTGGGCCATGCCGTGTGGCGCAAGGCCGGCGAGCTGGGCCTGCTGTGCACCGACATCCCTGAAGCCTACGGCGGCGGCGGCGGCGACTTCCGCCACGAGGCCACCATCACCGAAGAATGCGCGCGCCGCGGCATCAGCGGCTGGGCGCACTCGGTGCACTCCATCGTGGCGCACTACTTCCTGAACCACGGCACCGAGGCGCAGAAGCAGAAGTACCTGCCACGCCTGGCCCGCGGCGAGCTGGTGGGCGCCATCGCGATGACCGAGCCCGGCGCCGGCAGCGATCTGCAGGGCATCCGCGCGCGTGCCGACAAGGTGGACGGCGGCTATGTGCTCAACGGCAGCAAGACCTTCATCACCAACGGCTACCTGGCCGGCGTGGTGCTGGT
>CAYPDO010000115.1:0-10070 GCA_964409495.1 uncultured Bordetella sp. | reverse complement strand
GCAAGCCCTGCGCGACAAGCGCATCGCCGCGGCCGGGCTGGACGTGTTCGAGGGCGAACCCGCCGTGCACCCGGACCTGCTGACCGTGCCCAACGTGGTGCTCACGCCGCACATTGCCAGCGCCAGCCTGCCCACGCGCCGCGCGATGGCCGATCTGGCGCTGCGCAACCTGCTGGCGGTATTCGGCATCGGGGCCGATGCCGGCCGGCCGCCCACGGCGCTGAACCCCGAGGTGCTGGCCGCTGCCCGGGCGCGCTAGCATCGTTGGCCATGAGCTTCACCGAGACCTCGCTGCACCTGGGCCTGGGCCTGCTGGGTGGCGGCGCGGGTCTGCTGCTGTACGGCTGGATCGCCCGGCTGGCCGAGCAGGCCCGGGTGCCCGAACACCCGCGCGCCGGGCGCTGGCTGGCGCGTGCCGCCATGCTGTTGTCGGGTTTGCTGCTGGGCTGGGGTGGGGCCGGTGGCCGGCCCTGGGCGGTGGAGCTGTCCGGTGTGCTGATGGCGCTGGCGCTGTGGCTGCACTGGCGGCGTCGCGCACACCGCAAGGCGGCCGGCTTGCGAACACCGGCCGGGGTCTAGGCCTCAGTGCCGCCGGCCCGCCCCAAGGGATTGAGCGCCCCCTCGGGGGGGCAGGCGCGCAGCGACGTGGGGGCCCCAACTCAGCCCGGCAGGCCGGGCAGGGCGGGTTCGTCGGACGGCCGCGCCGGTGTGCGCGCCAGGTTCATCACCCAGCACACCAGCGTGAAATAGCCCACCAGCGTGGCGATCTCCACCGCGCCGGCGCTGCCGAAGGCGGCCACGGCGCGTGCATGCGTGGCATCGCCGGCACCGTGCTGGCACATCAGCGCCTGCGCCAGATCGAGCGCGGCGGATTCGTCGTCGGCCAGGCCATCGCGTGCGGCGTCGGGCCGGGCGCCATCGCGCAGCGCGTCGATCACCGCCGCTGCCACGCCGGCCCGGCGTGCCAGCGGCGCATGCAGCTGCCACTCGAACTGGTTGTGCGTGTGGCGCGCCACGGCGCAGATCAGCAGCTCGCGCACACGTGCCGGCAGGCTGCCGCGAAAGCGCAGCACCTCGCCCAGCGCGCCCACCGGCTCGGCCAGCGCCGGTGTGTGCAGCAGCGGCACGAAGGGGCCGAACACGCCGCCACGCGGGCCGTCGATCAGGGCCTGGGCGATGCGGCGCTGCTCGGCGTTCCAGCCGGCCGGCTCGGGCAGCGGCAGGCGCTCGGTGCGGTCGGGGCCGAAGCCCTGGGTCAGGTCAGCGGGGTGGGTGGGCATGGCGCGCGGACTGGTTGGGGTGGCTTGGCTGGGCAGGATCGGGCAGGCCGCGCCACAGCCAGGCGGCGGTGGCCGCCAGCAGCACGGCGGCGGTGGCGCTGGTGAACTCGATCGGCCCCCAGCCCTGCCAGTGCCAGCCGTCGAGCAGCCGCACCTGCAGCGGGCCGAGGATCTGGCCGGCGGCAAAGGCCGTGGTCATGCGGCCCAGCAGCGGCGTGGGATCGGCCGGCAGCCATTGCCGCGCCAGCTGCATGCCGGCCATCGTGGCCACCATGAAGCTGCCGCCCACCAGCAGGGCCGCGGCGCCGATGGCCAGGCCGGAACGGCTGAGCAGGGGCAGCGCCACGCCGGCGGCCATGGCCAGCTGGCAGCCGGCCCACAGCGGCTGGCGCGGCCAGTGGCTGGCCAGCCGCGCCGACAGCGCGATCGACAGCACGGCCGCCAGGCCGAACACCGGCCAGGCCAGGCCGAACCAGAACGGATCGTCGACCAGCGCCCGCGCCATGGCCGGCAGAAAGGTGGCCGGCACGATGTAGCCGAAGCCGAAGCTGCCGTAGCAGAACACCAGCGGGCCGAACCCCGCCGGCACACCGCGCCGCTGGCTGGCCGCGGCGGCCAGGTGGCCGGTGTTTGCCGCGGGCGCGGGGCTGGCCGCGCTGGCCTGGCTTGCCACCGCGGCCGTCGCGCCATGCGCGCTGCGGTTGCCGGCCTGTGCAGGCCCGGCCCCGGCCGCTGGCGCGCGCAGCAGCCAGGCCATGGCGCCGGCCAGCACCAGCGCCAGCGCGGTGAGCGCCTGCCACAGCGCCGCTGCCGGCCAGGCGCCCAGCGCCCACACCAGCAGGCCGCTGAGCGCGATGCCGCCGCCCACGCCGGCAAACACCCAGCTGCCCAGCGCCGCCGCGCCGCGCCGCGCCAGCACGGTGAGCGCCCAGCCGGTGGCGGCCACCAGGGTCCAGGCGCTGGCGGCGCCGGCCAGCGCACGCAGCGCGTGCCAGCCGATGCCCAGCAGGTTGGGCCCGGCCATGGCCGCGTTCAGCGCGATCACCAGGGCCAGCGCCAGCGGCAGCAGCGCGGGCGGCTGGTCGGCGTTGCGCGGCGGCCGGCGCTGCGCCAGCCATGCCTGCAGCGGCGCGGCGCTGATGGCGCCGGCCAGATAACCCAGGTAGTTGGCGGCAGCCAGCTCGGCGGCCAGCGCGGCATCCAGCAGCCCATCGCGCATCATCAGCGGCAGCATCGGCGTGAACGCGAAGCGGCCGATGCCCATGGCCACGGCCAGCGCCAGCAGCGCGGCCGCGGCGATGGCCGGCGCACCGGGCTGCGCGGCCGCGCGGTGAGAGGCGGGCGGGGCGGGCGGGGCGCTCATGGTCGGGCATCCATGGGCGGCGATTCAACCCGAGTCCGCCTGCTTGCGCAAATGAATTATCCAGAACTAATATTCTTGAAATGAGAAGCTTGGATCTGGACACGCTGGAGATCTTCCGCTGCGTGGTGCGGCAGGGCGGCGTGGTGCGGGCGGCGCAGGCGCTCAACCGCGTGCCGTCCAACGTCACCACCCGGCTCAAGCAGTTGGAAGAGCGCCTGGGCGTGGCGCTGTTTCGCCGCCAGGGCCGCGGCCTGGCGCTCACGGCCGCCGGCGAGCGCCTGCGCGGCCATGCCGAGCGCCTGCTGCAGCTGGCCGACGAAGCCGAGCAGGCCATGCGCGATGGCGCGGCCCAGGGCCCGCTGCGCCTGGGCTCGCTGGAAAGCGCGGCCGGCAGCCGGCTGCCGGCGCTGCTGTCGGCCTACCACCGCGCCCAGCCGCAGGTGCGGGTGGACCTGCAGACCGGCACCACCGGCGCGCTGCTGGGCCGCCTGATGGCCTGGGAGGTGGAGGCAGCCTTCGTGTCCGAGCCCTTCACCGCGCCGGGCTGCCAGGCGCGGCCGGCCTTCGACGAGGAACTGGTGCTGATCACCGGCCTCGACCACCCGCCGGTGCAGCGGCCGGCCGACCTGGGCGAGTTCACGCTGATCGCCTTTACCCACGGCTGTTCGTACCGCCAGCGCCTGCAGGAGTGGCTGGGCGCCGGCCAGGTGCTGCCGGCGCGCACGCTGGACATGAGCAGCTACCCGGCCATCATCGCCTGCGTGGCCGCAGGCACCGGCTGCGCCATCGTGCCGGTGTCGGTGCTGCAGTCGCAGTGCGCGGCCGCACTGGTGCAGCAGCATGCGCTGCCGGCGCGCATCCGGCGCAACCGCACCCACCTGGTGTGGCAGGGTGAGCCATCGCCGGCCCTGGCAGCGCTGATCGGCCTGCTGGATGACACCTTGGCGACGCCCGCGCTCCGGCGCAACCCGCGCTTGCGCGGCGTGCCTGTGCCGCGCTGATACGTTGCAGCGTGGGCGGCGCGGGTTTGTCCCGAACGGGGACGGCGCCGCAGCGGGTGACCATGCCGGTCAGGCCTGCCTGCGAGGGGCATGCGGGCCATGGGCACATCGAGGAGACCCGCCACATGACAACCCGCCTGAAGGTCAACGGCAAGGCCGTCGAGGTCAAGGCTGAACCCGACACCCCGCTGCTGTGGGTGATCCGCGACGAGATCGGCCTGACCGGCACCAAGTTCGGCTGCGGCGCCAAGCTGTGCGGCGCCTGCACGGTGCACCTGGATGGCGAGCCGATCCGCTCGTGCTCCACGCCGCTGTCGCGCTGCGCCGACCGCGCGGTGAGCACGGTGGAGGGCCTGTCGAGGAACAACAGCCACCCGCTGCAGAAGGCCTGGATCCAGCACGACGTGCCGCAGTGCGGCTACTGCCAGAGCGGCCAGCTGATGAGCGCCGCAGCCCTGCTGGCGCGCAACAAGAACCCCAGCGACGCCGAGATCGACGAGGCCATGAAGGGCAATGTGTGCCGCTGCGGCACCTATGTGCGCGTGCGCGCGGCCATCAAGACCGCCGCCGCCGACATGGCCGGCCGCAAGGCCTGAACCCCGAACCCGACTGGAGCTCAACATGGGTGGACAACGCAAGGATTCGCTCCCGGTCTCGCGCCGCGGCTTCGTCAAGGGCTCGGCTGCGGTCAGCGGCGGCATGCTGGTGGGTTTCGCGCTGCCATACGGCGGCCCGGCCCGCGCCGCCGGCATGGTGCACACGCCCAATGCCTGGGTGCACATCGCCGACGACAACACCATCACGCTGATGTCGGCGCGCGCCGAGATGGGCCAGGGCGTCTACACCTCGATGCCGATGCTGATCGCCGAGGAACTGAACGTCGACGTGCAGAAGATCAAGGTGGCCTTTGCGCCGCCCGGCAAGGTGTATGGCAACGCGCTGATCTTCGGCCTGCAGCTCACCGGCGGCAGCACCTCGGTGCGCGAGGGCTGGGAGAAGCTGCGCATCGCCGGCGCCCAGGTGCGCGAGATGCTGGTGGCCGCCGCGGCGCAGAAGTGGGGCGTCGACGCGGCCACGCTGAAGGCCGAGAACGGCGTGGTGTCCGGCCCGAATGCACGACGCGCCACCTACGGCCAGCTGGCCGAGGCGGCCTCGAAGTTGCCGGTGCCCGAGAAGGTGGCGCTGAAGGATCCGGCCCAGTTCCGCATCGTCGGCAAGCCGACCACGCGCCTGGACACCCCGGCCAAGGTGAACGGCACGGCGCGCTTCGGCATCGACGTGAAGCTGCCCGGCATGGTCTACGCCACGCTGGAACAGTCGCCGGTGCAGGGCGGCAGCCTGAAGCGCCTGGACGCCAGCAAGGCCAAGGCCATGCCCGGCGTGATCGACGTGGTGCAGATCCCCGATGGCGTGGCCGTGGTGGCCGACAGCTACTGGCGCGCCGTGAAGGCGCGCGAGGCCTTGACGCTGGAATGGGATGCCGGCCCCAACGCCACGCTCACGACGCAGGCCATGTTTGCCGGCACCCGGGCGGCGCTGGATTCGGGCAAGCCCATCGCGGTGAAGAAGCTGGGCGATGCGCCGGGCGTGATCGCCGCGGCCAGCAAGGTGGTGCGCGCCGAGTACATGACGCAGAACGTGGCCCATGCGCCGATGGAGCCGATGAACTTCACCGCGCATTTCGAGGGCGACCGCATCCGCCTGATCGGCCCCACGCAATGGCCCGACAACGTGCAGGGCACGGTGGCCAAGCTGCTGGGCCTGAAGCCCGAGAACGTGGCGGTGGACAGCACCTTCCTGGGCGGCGGCTTCGGCCGGCGCATCGACATCGACTTCGTGATCCAGGCGGCGCTGATCAGCAAGGCGGTGAACAAGCCGGTCAAGCTGATCTGGAGCCGCGAAGACGACATGCAGCACGACTTCTACCGCCCGCTGGCCGTGCACCGCCTGGCCGCCGCGCTGGGGCCCGATGGCAAGCCCACCGCGCACACCTGGCGCGTGGCCTCGCAGTCGATCACCGGCCGGGTGTTCGGCCTGCCACCCGAGGCGCCCGATGGCCTGATGACCGAGGCCGCAGTGGCGCTGTACGACATCCCGGCCGTGCAGCACGACGTGGTCAAGCACGACGCCGGCCTGCGCGTGGGCTACTGGCGCGCGGTCAGCCACAACATGAACGCCTTTGCCAACGAGTCGTTCATCGACGAGCTGGCCGCCGCCGCCGGCAAGGATGCGGTGGCCTACCGGCTGTCGCTGCTGGAATCGCATCCACGCGCCGCGGCCGTGCTCAAGACCGCGGCGGCCAAGGCCGGCTGGGGCCGAAGCCTGCCGGCCGGGCGTGCGCTGGGCGTGGCCTTCATGGAGGGCTACGACAGCCATGTGGCCCAGGTGGCCGAAATCTCGATGAAGGACGGCGCGCCGGTGGTGCACAAGGTCACCGTGGTGGCCGATGTGGGCCAGATGGTCAACCCCGACACGGTGCTGGCGCAGATCCAGTCCAGCGTGATCTTCGGCCTGTCGGCCGCGCTGTGGGGCGAGATCACGGTCGACAAGGGCCGCGTGCAGCAGTTCAACTTCGACAGCTTCCGCGTGATGCGCAACCACGAGGCACCGCAGATCGACGTGACCCTGGTGCAGAGCAAGGACAAGCCGGGCGGCATCGGCGAGCCGGTGACGGCGCTGCAGGCGCCGTCGGTGGCCAATGCCATGGCCGCGCTCACCGGCAAGCGCGTGCGCCGCACGCCCTTCCTGCCGGCCTATGTGGCCCAGGCCTGAAGCCTTGGCGCAGCCGGCGGCGGGCAGGCCGCCGCCATCCGCCGGGCGGCCCGGCGCGCGGCCCGTGCGCGCCACTGCCCACTGACAGGCGCCCTGCGGGGCGCCTTTTCCATGGGCGCGCGCTGCCACAATCAGCGCATGCCTGAGTGGATCGTGCCGGCACTGCTGGTGCTCAATGTGTTGCTGTTGGTGCTGGTGTTGTTGCAATCACTGCTGCGCCGCCAGCCCCCCGATGCCGGCCTGCAGGCCCAACTGCAGCGGCTGGACGCCTGGCAGACCCAGCAGGCGGCGCAGCAGCAGGCCCTGCGTGCCGAGCTGGCCGACCACAGCCGCCAGCTGCGTCAGGAACTGGGCGCCACGCTGGCGCTGCAGCAGCAGACCCTGATGGCGCAGAGCGGCGACGTGGCGCGCACGCAGAACGAGCAGATCGACTCCTTCCGCGGCCAGCTGGCGGCCTTTGGCGCCACGCTGGCCGAGCAGCTGCGCGCGCTCGGCGAGGCCAACGAGCGCCGGCTGGCCGAGGTTCGCCAGACGGTCGGCCAGAACCTGGCCGAGGTGCGGGCCACGGTCGACCAGCGCCTGGCCGCGCTGCACGAGGGCAACGAGCGCAAGCTCGAGCAGATGCGCGCCACGGTCGACGAGAAGCTGCATGCCACGCTGGAGCAGCGCCTGGGCCAGAGCTTCCAGCAGGTGAGCCAGCGCCTGGAGCAGGTGCACCAGGGCCTGGGCGAGATGCGCACGCTGGCGCGCGACGTGGGCTCGCTCAACCGCGTGCTGGGCAATGTGAAGACGCGCGGCATCGTCGGCGAGGTGCAGCTCGCCGGCCTGCTGGAGCAGGTGTTCACGCCCGAGCAGTACGCGGCCAACGTCGAGACCGTGCCGGGCAGCGGCGCGCGCGTGGAGTTCGCCATCCGCCTGCCGGGCCAGGGCGGCGCCGACGGCCAGGCAGGCGCGCCGCTGTGGCTGCCCATCGATGCGAAGTTCCCGCGCGAGGACCATGAGCGCCTGCTCGACGCGCAGGACCGCGCCGACGCCCCGGCCGTGGAGGCCGCGGCCCGTGCCATCGAGGCACGGCTGAAGCTGGAGGCGCGCAGCATCCGCGAAAAGTACGTGGCCGCGCCGTACACCACCGATTTCGCCATCCTGTTCGTGCCCACCGAGGGCCTGTACGCCGAGGCGCTGCGCCGGCCCGGCCTGGTGCAGGCGCTGCAGCGCGACCACCGCATCACGCTGGCCGGGCCGACCACGCTGCTGGCCATGCTCAACAGCCTGCAGATGGGCTTTCGCACGCTGGCGCTGGAGCGTCGCAGCGCCGAGGTGTGGCAGGTGCTGGGCGCGGTGAAGACCGAGTTCGCCAAGTTCGGCGAGGTGCTGGCCAAGACCAAGAAGAAGCTCGACGAGGCCAGCCACAGCATCGACGCCGCCGCCGTGCGCACCCGCGTGATGACGCGCAAGCTCGACGACGTGCAGGCCCTGCCCGAGCACGAGGCCCAGCGCCTGCTGGCTGCCGCCACCGTCACGCCTGCCGACGCGCAGGGCCCGGCTTGAGCGGGCCGGCGGCGCCGGCACCCGCCACGCCGGGCGCCGCTGGCCCGGTCTTCGCATCCTTCTTCGTGCTGATCGGCGCGCTGATCGGCCTGCATGCCAGCATGGCCGCCACCCGCGTGGCCGCCAGCCTGTACCTGCTGCAGCACGGCCAGCCCGAGTGGATGGTGGGTGTGCTGCTGAGCCTGTTTGCCGTGGCGCCCATCGGCCTGAGCCTGTGGGCCGGCCGCCTGGCCGACCGCCACGGGCTGCACCGGCCGATGGGCGTGGGCGTGCTGATGGCCCTGGCCGGCACCGGCATCCTGGTGGCCAGCCAGCACCTGGGCGCGCTGGCGCTGGGTGCGCTGCTCACCGGCGGGGCGCTGAGCGTGGGCGCCGTGGGCATCCAGCGCGAGGTGGGCCAGCTGGCCCAGGATCCGTCGCAGCTCAAGCGCGTGTTCGCCTGGGTGGCGCTGGGGCCGGCGCTCAGCAATGCGCTGTCGCCGGTGCTGGCAGGGCTGCTGATCGACCACATCGGCTACCGCGCGGCCTTCGCCTTCGCCTTCGCGATGCCGCTGCTGGCCTGGGCGCTGACCCAGCGCCTGCCGCGGCGCTCACCGGCCCATGCCGAGGCCGCACGCCAGGCCGCCCGGCACCAGCGCCCCGATGCCTGGGGCCTGCTGCGCCTGCCGGCGTTGCGCCGCCTGCTGGTGCTGAACGTGGTGCTGGCCGCGTGCTGGGACGCGCACAGCTTTGCCGTGCCGGTGCTGGGGCATGCGCGCGGCCTGTCGGCCAGCGAGATCGGCGTGGTGCTGGGCGCCTTTGCCGCGGCGGCCACCGTGGTGCGCCTGGTGATCTCGGCCTTCAGTGCGCGGCTGGATGAACACCAGGCCTTGCGTGCAGCCATGGTGCTGGCCACCGCGGTGCTGGCCGGCTATGCCTGGCTGCCGGGCAGCCTGGGCATGGTGGCCGGCTCGGCCCTGCTGGGCCTGGCGCTGGGCTCGGTGCAGCCCATGGTGCTGGCCCTGCTGCACCAGGTGACGCCGGCCGACCGCCAGGGCGAGGCGCTGGGCGTGCGCATGCTGTGCACCAATGCCGCCACGGTGAGCATGCCCGGCGGCTTCGGCCTGCTGGCCGGCGCCACCGCAGCGGCGGCGCCGCTGTGGCTGATGGCCGGGCTGCTGCTGCTGAGCTTTCCGACGCTGCGGCGGCTGTCGGAAGCCACCGCGCCACCGCCGCCCGGCGGTGACTAGAAGCGGATGCCGGGTGCCGGGCCGAGGCTCTCGGTGGGCACCGGGGGCGGCGCGGCCGCCGTGGCCGGGGCTGGCGGCGGGGTTTCGGCGCTGCGCGGCGCCAGCGGCGTGGCCGCAGCCCAGCGCCAGCCGCGGGGCAGGGCGGAGTCCTTCGGGTAGCCGGCCAGGTCCAGAGTGCTGGTCCAGTCGCTGTCGAGCCAGCCGCGCAGCAGCTGGCCGCCGATGCGCACCGTGGGCACGGTGAGCGCGCCGCTGAGCTGCTGCAGCGCCCGTTGGTCGGCGTCGCTGGCCACGCTGTGCTCGGTGTAGGGCACGCCGCGGCGCTGCAGCATCTGGCGCGCGCTGTCGCAGGGTGCGCAGTCGCTGGCGGTGATCAGCGTCACCGGAAAGCGCGCCACCGGCTGGCGCAGCACCGGCGGCAGGCCAGCCGTGCTGGTGGCCGCGCCGTCATCGCCGGCCAGCGCGCCGCTCTTGCGGATGGCCAGCACGCGGTTGGCCGGATCGGTGGGCGGCCGGTCGGTGTAGGTCACGCGGCCGTCGGGGCCGATGACCTTGTACTGCGCCGCTGCCGGCTGGGCCGCCAGGGCGGCCAGCATCACGAGCAGGGCGGCGGTGGGCGGCGTCAGGTGCATGGCGAGGATGTCAGGCCATGCCCTGATGGCGCAGCAGGGCGTCGATGCTGGGCTCGCGGCCGCGGAAGGCCTTGAAGCTGGCCATCGCCGGGCGCGCGCCGCCGGCCTCCAGGATCTCGCGGCGGAAGCGCCGGCCCACCTCGGGGTTGAACACGCCTTGTTCCTCGAACGCGGCATAGGCATCGGCCGACAGCACCTCGGCCCACTTGTAGCTGTAGTAGCCGGCCGCGTAGCCGCCCGCGAAG
>CAYPDO010000114.1:0-10092 GCA_964409495.1 uncultured Bordetella sp. | reverse complement strand
GCGGCAGCGGCCAGCGGTGGCACGCCGGGCGCCGCCACAGGCCGGCGCGGCGCCGGCGGCACCACGGCCGCCAGCGGTGCGGCATCGTCGGCCACGTCGTCATCGGGCTGCAGGGCCAGCCAGGCGGTGGCGCCCACGCTGACGGCCAGCGCCAGCCACAGCGCGGGCCTCATGGCGCCGCCTCGCTGCGCGCCACCGTGGCCGCCGCGCCGGCCTGCACCGCCGAGGCCGCCGCGCCGGGCAGCGCCGCACGCTGCAGCATCTGCCACTGCAGATCCACCTCCAGCAGCGCCGCGGCCGGACCGGTGCGGTCCAGGCGCAGCTGCTCGAGCACCAGCGCCGGATCGGCCTGCAGCGCGGCCGCCACGAAGCGGCGCACATCGGCATAACGCCCCTGCGCGCGCCAGACCAGCGCCACGCTGTGCAGGCCCTCGCCACGCGTGGCCGGCGCCTGGTGCACGCTGCCCACGCTGATCGCGTGGCGCTGGGCCAGCGCCAGCAGATCGCTCAGCCGCTGTGCGGCCAGCGTGGCGGGCGGCAGGGCCTCGTGCAGGCGCTGCGCCGGGCCGGGCGGCGGCAGTGCCACGGCGGCCGGCCGCGCCTGCGCCGCCTGGCGCTGCAGGGCCGCGCCGGCGGCCGCGGCTTCGGCGCGCCAGCGCGGTGCCTGCAGCAGCGCCAGCCAGGCCGCCGCCAGCAGGGCCACGCTGCCCACGGCCATGGGCAGCACACCCGGCCGCTGCCAGTGCCAGCGCACGGGCCAGCGCCAGGGCAGCGGGCGCCGCCCCAGGCCCGGCGCGGCAGGCACGGCGCCGCTCATCGGGCCACGGCCGGCGCAGCCCATTGCGCCAGGATCTCGAGGCGCTGGCCAGCGGGCAGGCTGTCCAGGCGTGACAGGGTCACGCTGTGCCAGGGCGCGCGGGCCGCGTCATCGCCGCTGCGCAGGGCCTGCGCGGCGGCCAGCGCCGCGGCTGGATCGCTGGCCTGGCCTTCCAGCCGCAGCAGCCCCTGGCCGTCGAAGGCCAGGCCGGTGAAGAACACCCCGGGCACGGCCGCGGTCTCGGCCGCAGCGAACACCTGCGGCCAGGGCAGGGCCAGGCGCTGCAGCCAGCGCGCAGCCTCGGCGTCGCGGCGCTGGCTGTCGGCATCGGCCGGCCGGGCCGGCGCTGCGTTGCGCGGTGCCCGCGGGGCCTGCGCCACCTGTTCCAGCCGGTCCAGCGCATCCTGGCGCCGCTGCCAGTCGTCGGCCGCCTCGAGCCCGGCCACGGCCAGCACCAGCAGGCCGGTGGCACACCACAGCCACGGCAGCCGGCTGGCGGCACGCACCGGGTGCAGGAAATCAGGTTGCGGCAGCGGCGGGCGCATCGTCGGCTCCTGTCAGCCCGCGCTGGCGTCGGCCGGCGGCGCCGGACGTGCGGCCCAGCGCTCCACCCACGCAGCGGCACTGCGCGGCGCGGCAGCCCACCAGGCGGGTGCAGGATGCTCGCCGCCCAGCGAGGCGCCGCCCTCGGCCAGGCCCAGCAGCGGCAGGCCGGGATGGCTGGCGCCGGCCTGTGCGTCCAGGCCGTAGCCGAGGCAACGTTGCACCGCCACCGGCTCGTCGGCCAGCCAGGCCTGCAGCGCGGCCGGCGTGGCCTGCGGCAGACGGCGCTGCTGCAGGCCCACCAGGCCGCCGCGGCGCAGGTCCAGCCGGGTGACCAGGCGGCCTTCCACCACCACCAGCTGTGCCGCGGCCTCGCGCTGCAGCGCCGGCTCGCGCGCCAGCGCCAGGTGCAGCGCCCGCGCCCACCAGGGCTGCACGGCCTGCAACTGCACGCCGTGGCGCCCGGCCGTGGCCTGCAGCTCGGCCAGCGGCAGGCCGTGCAGCGCGCTCACGCCGCGTGCCGCACCGGCCTGCCAGGCGGCCAGCGGCCAGGGCGCGGCGGCATCGCCGTGGTAGTGCTGCAGCAGCGGACGCACATAGGCCAGCACGGCCGCGTCGTCGTGCAGCGGCAGCGCGGGATCGACCAGCACATCCACCACCCACCAGGCCGACAGCCACAGCCGGGCGCGCGCGCCGGGATGGGCGGCGCACCAGGCGTCGAAGCTGTCCCAGCGCGTGGCCGCGCCCGATCCGCCGGCCTGCCACAGCCCCGACGCACCCCACCACAGCGGCTGTGCCGCGCTGTCACGCATCCACGACCACACGGTCCATCTCCTCGAAGGTGGTGAAGCCGGCGCGCACCGCGGCCAGCGCGACGGCATGCAGCGACTGCATGCCACGCTCACGCGCGGCCTGCTTGATGTCGGACATCGGCGCGCGCGCGGCGATCAGGTCGCGCAGGCCGTCGTCCAGACGCAGCAGCTCGGCCACGGCGCGGCGCCCGCGGTAGCCGCTGTGGTGGCAGCTGGGGCAGCCGGCGCCGCGGCGCAGCAGCACCCGGGCGCCGGGCGCCTCGCCCAGGCGCGCCAGCTCGTCGGCCGTGGCCGCCACCGGCTCGGCGCAGGCGCTGCACACCTGGCGCATCAGGCGCTGGCCCAGCACCGCGTTCAGCGCCGCGACCACGTTGTACAGGTCGAGCCCCATGTGCATGAAGCGGCCGATCACGTCGAAGGCGTTGTTGGCGTGCACCGAGCTGAACACCAGGTGGCCGGTGAGCGCGGCCTGCACGGCGATCTGCGCGGTCTCGGCATCGCGGATCTCGCCGACCATCACGCGGTCGGGGTCGTGGCGCAGGATGGAGCGCAGCCCGCGCGCGAAGCTCAGGCCCTTCTTCTCGTTGACCGGGATCTGCACCACGCCGTCGAGCTGGTACTCCACCGGGTCTTCGATGGTGATGATCTTCTCGCGCCCGGTATGGATCTCGGCCAGCGCGGCATACAGCGTGGTGGTCTTGCCGCTGCCGGTGGGCCCGGTGACCAGCAGCATGCCGTGCGGCGCGCGCGCCAGCTGCAGCAGCGTGTCGCGCAGCACCGCGTCGAAGCCCAGCGCGGTGAGGGTGAGCGCGTGCTGGCCGGCCTGGCCATTGGCCACCGCGCTGCGGTCGAGCACGCGCACCACCGCATCCTCGCCCCACACGCTGGGCATGATGGACAGGCGGAAGTCGATCTCGCGGCCCTGCGCGCCAGCGCCCACGCGGCGCTTGAAGCGGCCGTCCTGCGGCAGGCGGCGCTCGCCGATGTCGAGCTCGGCCAGCACCTTCAGCCGCGACACCAGTTGCTCGGCCAGCGCGGCACCCTCCACCCGGCGCATGGCCTGCATCACGCCGTCGATGCGCAGGCGCAGCACCGCGCCGCGCGGCTGCATCTCGAGGTGGATGTCGCTGGCGCCGTCGGCCAGCGCGTCCAGCAGCACGGCATCGAGCAGGCGCACCGCGGGGCTGGATTCGGCGGTCAGCGCGGCCAGGTTCAGGTCGCCGGCCGGCTCGCCATGGCTGGCCGATCCGCCATCGTTGGCGGCCTGGCCGTGCACCGCCTCGACGGCGTCCAGCGCGCGCCCGCCCAGGTCGCCCTCGGCCAGCCAGGCATCCAGCGCCGCCGCGCTGCAGCGCTGCCAGCGCAGCGCCTCGCCCAGCCGCGCCTCGGCCATCTGCAGCAGCAGCAGGTCGGGCTCGCGGTCGGCCAGCAGGCGCCACTGGCCGGCCGCGTCCACGCCGGCCAGCGCACGGTGGCGCTGCGCCAGCGGCCGCGGCCAGCGCACATGGTCGAACTGCAGGCCCGCGGCGTTCACTGCACCTGCTCCATCAGCGTGAAGATCGGCAGGTACATCAGCACCACGATGCCGCCGATCAGCACGCCCATCACCAGCATCAGCAGCGGGTTCACCAGGCGCGTCACCAGCTCGGCCAGCTGCGCGATCTCGTCGTCGTGGAAGGCCGCGGCGCGCTGCAGCATCAGCGGCAGCGTGCCGCTGCTCTCACCCACGCGCAGCATGCGCCGCGCCACCGGCGTGGCCAGGCCGGCGGCATCGAAGGCCTGCGACAGGCGCTGGCCGCCAAGCACCTGGTTCAGCGCCTGGCTGCCGGCGGCGCGCAGCGGCGCGGCCAGCACGCCGTCCATCAGCCGCAGCGCGGCCGGGGCCGGCACACCGGCGCCCAGCAGCAGGCCCAGGCTGCGGTACAGCCGCGCCAGCGCGATGACGCGCAAACGCGCCCCCAGCCCGGGGCTGCGCCACATCAGCCGGTCAAGCGCGCGGCGCGCCGCGGCGCTGCGCCACAGCGCCAGGCCGGCCAGCGGCAGCGCGGCGGCCAGCGCCAGCGTGAGCCCGGGCTGCGCGGCCGCCTGCACGCCCAGCGCCATCAGCCAGCGCGAGGCCGCCGGCACATCGCCCGCCAGGTTGTCGAACACCCCGGCAAAGCGCGGCAGCACATACAGCAGCAGGAACACGATCACCGCCAGCCCGGCGGCCAGCAGCATGGCGGGGTACACCAGTGCGGCCCGCAGTCGCGCCTGCAGCGCACCGCTCCAGGCCAGGAAGCCGGCATGGTCGCGCAGCGTGGCCGCCAGCTGGCCGCTGCGCTCGCTGGCCGCCACCAGGGCGATGAACAGCGCGTCGAAGGCCTCGGGCACGCGCGCCAGCGCGGCCGACACCGGCTGGCCCTCGCGCAGCGCGGCGATCACGGTGTCGAGCGTGCGGCTGCCGCGGCCGCCGCCGTCCTTCTCGCGCAAGGTGGCCAGCGCGTCCAGCAGCGGGATGCCGGCGTCCAGCAGCACGGCCAGTTCCTGGCTGAACAGGCGCAGGTCGAACACCGGCCCGCGCCCCGGCCACACCCGGCCGCTCGATGCGCCCGCCGGCGCCACCGGCTGCACCGACAGCAGGCGCATCGGCGGCACGCCGAGCGCGGCACTCACGCCGGCAGCATCGCTGGCCTGCACGCGCACCTGGCGCACGCCGCCGTCCAACTCGGCCAGCCTGACCCTGAACTCGGGCATGGTGGCGCTCACCAGCTGGTGATGTCGGCGTCTTCGCCGTCGCCACCCGGCCGGCCATCATGGCCGTAGCTCTGCAGGTCGTAGTCGCCGTGTTCGCCCGGCGCGCGGTAGATGTAGGGCCGGCCCCAGGGGTCTGCCGGCACGGCCTTGGCCAGGTAGGGGCCTTGCCACCGCGGCTCGTCGGCCGGCTTGGTGACCAGGGCCGCCAGGCCCGGCTCGCTGGCCGGGTAGCGGCCGGTGTCGATGCGGTAGTGGTCCAGCGCCTTGCCCAGCGCGTCAAGCTGCGCGCGCGCTACCTTGACCTCGCTCTTGCCGATCTGGCCGAAGAGCTTGGGGCCCACATAACCGGCCAGCAGCCCGATGATCACCATCACCACCAGCAGTTCCAGCAGCGTGAAGCCGCGCCGCCGCTGCGTGCCGGCGGATGGAGGCTTCGGGACACGCGGTACGGCTGACGGCACAGGGAACTCGGCTCATGAAGGGAACCGGCTCAGACTACGTGCCGCTGATGACTGGGGCGTGAAGATCCGTGCGCAAGCCCATGGCAGACATGGGCCGAACGGATCATGCAGACCGTGGCCCCGGCCCTTGCCGCGCCGCCCGCCGGGCACCTGGCCGGCGGCCGAAAACGACAACGCCCGCCACCTTGCGGCAGCGGGCGTTGTCGGTAGAACAGGCGGGGCCGCCGCGGCGGCCCCGCCGATCAGGCCAGGCGACGGAACACGAAATCGATGATCAGGCCGTCATCGCTGGCGTGGGTGCGCTCCTCGATCACCTCAAGCTCGCCGAACTCGCTGCCCGCGAACTTGATTTCACGGGCCACCGAATCGAACACGTAGGGGTTCTCGAGAGAGGTGCCTGCCTGGGGCAGGCGCACCGGTTCGCCCACCGGCGCCTGGGCAAAGATCTGCCGGGCGATGGAATGGTCATGCCACTGCATAAAGCCTCCAAACTGCTTACAACAAGAAGCGGCTTGGAGTTTACCCGTAGCCCTTGCCACCGCCACAAAGCCCCGGCGCCCTGCCGAATGAACTTGACAGACGGCTTGCCGTCCCATCCAAGCGCTCAGGATTGGCGGGCGCGGTTGATCTGGCGCAGGGCTGATCGAATGAGGCGTCCGGCTTCACCGAAACGTCACGCCCGCGGCCAACACTGGGTCAGGCCAGTACTTGCGCCGCACCCGGCGCCGCCACCATGGACAAATCCGACGCCGTTGCCTCGCTGGGCCAGACCTCGCTGCTGCAACCCACCCGCGTGCGCGCAGCCCTGCAGGCCAATGACCGCCTGAAGCTCTACCTCACCGTGCTGCAGGCCGCTGCGGCGCAGGCCGGTCATCCCGAGCGCAGCCCGCTGGACCTGAGCCGCGAAATCGCCGCGGCAGGCGTCTCGGCCACCGACGAAGCCGACTGGCTGCACGACCTGCCGGCCACCGCGCGCAGCCGTGGCCAGGCCGTGCACCTGCCCGATCTGCCGCGTCTGGCCCGCGGCCTGCACGATGACCTGCTGACCATGGCGCGCCCGCTGCTCGACGACGCGGCCGAGCACGAGGTGTTCGCCGCGCGCGTGCAGCACTGGGCGCAGCGGCTGGCGGCCATCGACGGCCCGGCGCTGGACACCGCGCTGCTCAACGCACTCACCCACGGCCACCGCGACAGCCACGGCAAGCCGGGCGCCGACAGCCTGCACCTGACGGTGATGGATCTGCACAAGGCGCTCAACCGCCTGGCCGCACGGCTGGCCGCCGAGACCGTGGACGGCGCCCATGTGTGGCAGCTCGATGCCGCCGGCCCGGACCGCGCGCGTGTGTCGGCCTTCATGCGCGGCCTGAACCGCACGCGCGGCCTCAAGCTCGACCATCCCGGGCTCGACACCGCGGCCACGCGCGACGGCGACAAGCTGCTGATCCAGAACGACATCGGCACCAACGATGCGCATGTGCTGGTGCTGCAGGTGCAGGGCCTGCGCATCACGCTCACCTATTCCGATCTGCACCGCCAGCGCTTCGCGTTCTTCCAGCGCCTGCTGTCTGATGTGGGGGCCGAGTGGAGTGGCGTGATGTCGCGCACCACCGAGGGCCTGAACCGCGGCGAGGCCTACCACCTGGGCACGGCCAGCTTCGAGGCACCCGACGAAGCCGGGCTGCAGCAACGCCTGGAAGGCATTGGCGCGCGCATCGTGTTCCTGATCGACTGGAACCGTGCGCGCAAGCGCCTGCTGGCCTTCGTCGACGGCGCATCGGCGGTGGCCGTGCTCACCGAAGGCGCGCGCCGCGAGTGTGGCCACATGGCCTGGCTGCAGGCCGGCGGCGAGCGCCTGGTGTGGAACGCCATGAGTGCCCAGGGCGAGGGCGTGTTCCGCCTGGGCGACCGGCTTGACGACGTGATGGGCGCCCAGGCCGCCCAGGCCCTGCTGGTGGATCTGCTGGCGCTGGCCTGGCAGGCCGCCCAGCGCCAGCAGCCGGTGGCCCTGGTGGCCGACGAGGCGCGCTGGCTGCTGGCCCGGCGCCTGCAGGGCCGGCTGGGCCAGATGGACCTGCTGGAAGAGCATGCCGCGCTGTGCCATGCGCTGGCCCAGGCGGTGCGCGATGGCCTGACCCATGACGTGCACCACGACGCCGCCGCCGCCGCACAGCTGGCGGCGCGCGCCAAGGGCTGGGAACGCCAGGCCGACCATCTGGTGATGCGCGCCCGTGCACTGGCCGAGCGCCAGCCGCAGTGGCAGCCGCTGGCCCGCCTGCTGGAACGATCGGACGACGTGGCCGACGCGCTGGAAGAGGCCGCCTTCGTGCTGGGCATGGTGGCCGAGGGGCATCACCAGGGCTGGGGCGGGCCGGTGCTCGGCGAGCTGCAGGCGCTGGCCGGCGCGGTGCTGACGGCCACGCAAGACCATGTGAAGGCCCTGGCCGTGGTGCGCAGCCTGGGCGGCCCCGCCGGTGCGGGCGATGGCGGCGAGGCCGCCGACCGCGACGAGTTCCTGGCCGCCTCGTGGCGCGTGCTGCAGGCCGAGCGCCAGTGCGACACCTTGCTGCGCAGCGTGCGCCGGGCGCTGGCGCGCGAGGTGCGCGATGCCGCCTCGCTGCTGCTGGGCAACGAGCTGGCCGCCGCGCTCGAGCAGGCCAGTGACGCGCTGCTCTCGCTGGTGTACGGCCTGCGCGAACAGGCCTTCCAGCGCGCGGGGGTGCCGGCATGAACGCCCGTGACCGCCAGGCCGGCCCGCCGGCCGCCAGCGATGTGGCCACGCCCACGGCCCCGGCCGGCTCGCCGCCGGTGCTGCTGGGCTGCGGCCCGCAAGCGGGCGCTGACGTGCCGCCGCCCGAGGCCATCGGTTTCAAGGCCCACAACCTGGCGCGCATGGCGGCGCTGGGTCTACCGGTGCCACCGGCCTTTGTGCTGGGCACCGACTGGTGCGCCCAGGCCAGGCAGCTCAGGCGCGCCGACTGGCGCGACGCGCTGGCCGCGCTGACCCAGGCCAGCGGCCTGCGCTTCGGCGACGCGCGGCGGCCGCTGCTGCTGTCGGTGCGCTCGGGCGCCCCGGTGTCCATGCCCGGCATGATGGAGACGCTGCTCAACATCGGCCTGTGCGATGCCACGCTGCCCGGCCTGGTGCGCCAGACCGGCAATCCGCGCCTGGCCTGGGATGCCTACCGCCGCCTGGTGGCCGGCTGGGGCGAGGTGGTGTGGGGCCTGCCCGCCGCACTGTTCGAGGCCGATCTGGCCGCCGTGGCCGGCACCACCGCCGCCGCCGCCGGCACCCAGGCCAGTGGCGAGGCCGAACGCGGGCTCGATTTCGCCGAACTGCGCGAGCTCACCCGCCGCCACCTGGCCACGCTGCAGCGCGAGGCCGGCCGACCGTTCCCGCAGGACCCGATGGACCAGCTGGACGGCGCGATCCAGGCCGTCTTCGCCTCGTGGCAGGGCGACAAGGCGCGCCAGTACCGCCAGATCAAGGGCCTGCCCGACAGCCTGGGCACCGCGGTGACCGTGCAGCGCATGGTGTTCGGCAATGCCGGCGGCACCTCGGGCGCGGGCGTGGGCTTCACGCGGCATCCATCCACCGGCGAACCCCAGCCCTGGGTGGACTTCCTGTTCAACGCCCAGGGCGAGGATGTGGTGTCGGGCCGCCGCAGCGCGCGCGGCCATGACGAGCTGGCCAGCGTGGCGCCGCAGGTGTGGGCCGCGCTGATCGACGCGACCCAGGTGCTGGAGACCGAGTTCGCCGACATGCAGGACTTCGAGTTCACGGTGGAGGAGGGCCGCCTCTACCTGCTGCAGACCCGCGCCGGCAAGCGTACGCCCCAGGCCGCCGCGCGCATCGCGCTCGATCTCTTCGACGCCGGCCGGCTGCCGCTGGCGCAGGCCCTGCAGCGCACCGCGGGGCTGGACGCCGACAGCCTGGCCCTGGCACGGGTGCAGGGCGAGGATGGCATCAGCGCCGAGCCGCTGGCGCGGGCCGCCAGCGCCTGCACCGGCGTGGCCTGCGGCGAGATCGCGCTGGACGAGGCGCGCGCGCGCCGGCGCCATGCCGACGGCGTGCCGGTGCTGCTGCTGCGCGCCGAGGCCGAGACGGGCGACATCGCCGCGCTGGAAGTGGCGCAGGGCCTGCTGACGCAGCGCGGCGCACGCACCTCGCATGCCGCGGTGGTGGCGCGCCAGCTGGGCAAGGTGTGCCTGGTGGGCTGCGAGACGCTGCAGATCGACCTGGCGCACCGCCGCGTGCAGATCGCCGGGCAGGGCTTTGCCGAAGGCGATGTGCTCACGCTCGATGGCAACGAGGGCCATGTCTATGCCGGCACGCGGCGCACCGTGCGCGAGGCCGATGCCACGCTGCTGGCGCGCCTGGCATCGCTGCGCGCCGCCGCCAGCCGGCATTAGGCGCCGGCCGGCCGGCCGGGTGCCATTGCGGCATCCGGCCCACATTCACGCGGGCGTCACGGCGCCGGGCCACCATGCAGGGCCATGCACCCCGAGCACGCGCGCATGCTGACCGAGCACCAGGACGCCGCATCCGCAGCCGCCGGCCCGGGTGAGGACGAACCCACCCTGCGCGTGCGCACGGTGTGGATCAGCGATCTGCACCTGGGCACGCCCGGCTGCCAGGCGCAGGCCCTGCTGGAGTTCCTGCGCACCACCGAGTGCCAGACGCTCTATCTGGTGGGCGACATCATCGACGGCTGGCAGCTGCGCC
>CAYPDO010000113.1:0-10175 GCA_964409495.1 uncultured Bordetella sp. | reverse complement strand
CGTTGTAGCCGAGATTCGGCAGAATCAACCCTGGGCCCAGGACGGCCATGATCAGGGGCACCGAGTAGCCCTTGGCAAAGCGCGGCAACCGCGTCGTTGCGTAAAGCAGGCTACCAACCCCGAAGACGATGTACATCGGCACGCATGCATAGAAGACGACAATGTGACTGGGGGTGAAAGACGTATCACGCACGACGGTCTGGTGCCAGACCGCGTCTCCCTCGCCGAAGAAGCTGGCGATCCACAGGAATGCAAACGTGTAGAGTAAGAACCAAGCCGCGAGTCCAAAGTGCCGACGCAGTTCCTCCCTGGGTGTCAGTGCGTCCATGTTGCGGTCGCGCGTGAACCATAGGTAAGCCCAGATGATCGCGCCGCCCCCGAAAATCGCGATCAATTCGATCTTCAGCAACATCATCCAATGCGTGGCGAACTCGGGCGCAGTGGAATCCAGGCCCACGCTGAAGGCGAACTCCTGTTGGTAGATGCGCAGTCCGAGGTAAATTGCAGCCAGGATGCCCCACACGATCGCCACTGGGCCGATCTTGAACATCTTCTCTTCGGTACCGCCTACTGGGCGGCTTCCCGACCCGGCTCGATGCATGATTGCAGACATGTCCATCTCCTTTCGTTACAGACCAGACAAACTGCAGCCGCCATAGTCATGATCGTCAGCAGTGCTTACCCGATACTGGGTTCAGAATGAAAAATTGAGCCCGGCCCCAACGCTCCAGACCCTGGCTTCTCCCTTGAAGGTAGTCACCGGGGCGCTCAATACGGCGGCGGTATTGCCGTCTGTTCGCTCGACGCTATCGCGGAACGCATAGGCGCCGAACACATCCAGTCGCATCGACTTGTCGAATTGATACCCGACGCCCGCACTCAATGTGTGCTTCATGACCACCGGCAGCAAGGTGGTTTGAACGATCCCGACCACGTCTTGCGCGACGAGCCCCAGTCCTGCGGACTGAGCAGCACTGCCGAGGGGCACAGTCCCCAACCCGACCAGACCACCGAGCGTGTTGTTGGGATTCTTGCGCATGATGTCGGACGAGTAGTGGTAGCCCGCTCTCAACCGCCACGGCCCGACAGCATGCTGTCCGCCGACCGCCAACAGCCACTGATCCTTCCACACATCCTGGTAAGTCTTGGCCCTGGACCAGGCCTTCCACACCAGATCCGCCTCAAACAGCCAAGGCCCCTCACTACGTCCTGACGCTACGCCCAAAATCACCTCTTCGGGCTGTTGGATCTTGATGTCTTGGTAGCCTGCACCTGCCACCGAGGTGTGCACGATGTCTTTGAACTTGTAGCCCAGCTTTGACTTGTAGGCCGCGCTGAACCGCAGATCCTCCATCGGCGAGTAAGTGGTACCAAGCGAGAAACCAGCTCCAAAGGCGTGGACGCTGCTGGTGGTGCCGCCAAAGTCACCCAATGCCGGCGGCAGGCCAGACGTGGGCCCCGCAGTGCCCAGTTGGGCGAGCCCGAAACCCAGCGTCGCGGCTCCACCAACGCTCCATTCAGGCGTCAGTTTTCTCGCAAAGGCCGCGTTGACGTTGAACGACACCAACTCCACGACCAGCGGCAGAGTCGCTGCACCGCTTACGCCGACGAGCGAAATCGGCTTGTCACGATAGTCCGCCCCCAGCCCGGCATCGATCTCCAGGCCCAAGCCCAACACACTGCCTGGTGCGAGTTCGATCGCCAAGCCCACGTCCGGCGCGACATAGTCGTTCGCCCCAGACTTGCTGACGTTCGTACCGGCGGCGCTCGACTGGGTGTTCTTGGCACTGACCCCGAGGTAAGCTGCCCCAAGGTTGAAGGACTTGCCCTTGAAGTCCGCCAGTGTCGCGGGGTTGCCGAACACTGCAGCCGACGCCTCCTGGGGCATAGTGTAAGCAGCCCCGCCCATGGCTCCCGCCGCCGGCTTATAGCCGAGGTTTGCATCGGTGCCCACGTTGGTCGCGTAAGCCTCCGCAAACGCCGTGGTCATCAGCGCAAACAAAACGAGCTGCTTGCTGCCTTTCCTACTTGTATTCATTCTGATCGTCTCCATCTTTTGATGTGTTGTCTAAGGAACGAAAACTCGATCGCGACCAAAGTCAGCTCGACCCCGATAGAACATACGCCCACAGGGCCGAGACATCCTCCGGTTGGAGCAGCGCCTTCCACGCAGGCATGGCCCTCACACCGTTCAGCACCGATTGTTCAAACCGTTCCCGTTGGTCGTGAGGGAAACGGCGCAGATCGAATGCAGAACCCGTGGTGACCATATTTACCCCATGGCAACGGACGCAGTAACTCGTGTAGGTCGCGCGACCTCTCTCCACCAGTTCGACCGTCGGTGTCCGTTGGGGCTGCGACGTCTCCATCTCTCCAGCGAGCGCACCGCCCGCAAGCGCCAGCACCGACAGTAGCGCAGCGAACATGGCAGTCCTCAATTCCAACCGCAACACCACGGGCCTACCTCCCGAGCGAGAACGTCCACAACGTCGATCCCGGTGACATGTTCGCCAGTTCCGGATCACCGGCCAGAGCGCCATACACCGTTGCCGCCCCGCTGGTGACGGTGACGTACTGCTTGCCGTCGCGTTCCCATGTGATCGGAATTCCAGTAATCCCCGAACCCGTCTGGAATTGCCAGAGCTTCTTGCCGGTCGCGGCATCGAACGCGACGAACTCGCCCGTCTGCGCTCCCGTGAAGACTACGCCCCCTGCAGTCGACAGGACGCCGGACCAGAACGGCGTCTTGGAGTCGACTTCCCACCGCTTCTTGCCGGTCACCGGATCCCATGCGACCAGCGAACCCCTCATGCCGTCGGGGGGCGCGACGAAGCCGCCCAGTTCAAGGCCGAGGTACCAAGTCGGCGGCTTCGGCCCGTCCTGCTTGACATACTTCACCTTCATGCCGAGGTTGATGGTGTTGAAGAAGGCAAGTCCTCGCTTCTGGTCGAAGCTCATCGGCATCCAGTTCTTGCCACCGAATGCGCTGGGCCAAACCTCGATGAAGTCCTTCATGACCTCGTTCTTGCGCACCTCAGCAGTCATGGGCGTGTCGATCGGCCGGCCGCTCTTGAGGTCGATGCCATCGGCCCAGTTGACCTTCTTGGCAAACGGCGTCGCCGACAGCAGCTTGCCGGTGCTTCGCTCGAGCACGTAGAAGAAGCCGTTGCGGTTGGCCTGCATGACCACCTTGGTCTTCTTGCCGGCGATCGGCAAGTCCGCCAGCACCAATTCGTTGGTGCCGTCGTAGTCGTAAGGATCTCCCGGCGAGAACTGATAGTGCCAGACGATCTCGCCTGTGGCAGGACGCAAGGCAAGCGCGGAGCCTATGTACAGAGAGTCACCTCCGCGGGCCGCCGCGTTCCAGGGACTGCCATTGCCAACCCCCCAGAAGACCAGATCCAGTTCGGGATCGTACGTGCCCGTCAGCCAAGTCGGCCCGCCGCCGTGCTCGAAGCGACCAGGAGCCCAAGTGTCGCCCCCCTTCTCGTCCGGAGCGGCGGTGGTCCAGCGGCGCCATCTCCTTTCGCCGGTCTTTAGGTCCCAGGCGTCGATGAACCCACGGGCACCGTATTCGCCGCCCGAAATGCCCGTAATCAGCACGCCTCCGGCCACCAGCGGCGCATGGGTCATGCTGTAGCCCGACTTGTAGTCGGCGGCCCTCTGCTTCCAGAGTACCTTGCCATCGCGCTGGCTGATTGCCACGACATGAGCATCCAGGGTCGTCCGGTACAGCACACCATCGAGTGCGGCCATGCCCCGACTCTGAATGCCGCAGCACAAGTAGGCATTGACATCGGGGGGAAGCTCAACCGGCACGCGCCACTTTTGCCTGCCCGACAATGCGTCCACGGCGACCGTTGCGTCATGAAGCGCGACGAAGAGCGTCCCGTCGATCAGCAGCGGCTGAGTGGAAGCGTTCGCTGTATGGTTCAGGCTGAGAGCCCAGGTCGGAGTCAAGTTGCCGACGTTGCGAGGCGTGATCAGGTCGAGCCTCGAATGCCTTTGTTGGCCCCAACCACTTCCGTAGGTCAGCACGTCTTGGCTGCTTTCCGCGTCGCCGCGCAGTTCAGCCATAGACTGCGCCCACACCCCACCCGACATCAGCGCAAGGATGCCCAAACTGATTGCGATCCGCTTACCATAGTTCCATTGGTCTGAAAACACTTCCGTCTCCTCGCAAGTAGCGTGACTCTCAGGGCGGCACGTTGTCGCTCGCCATCTCACGGACAGTGGAAAGTTTCGGTCAGGCAAAGTGCGAGTGGACGTGGCTTCGGGTTTGCACCAATTCGGAGCTGGTGCGGTTGTGCTTTTCTACGCTGGAGAGCGCCTCCACCGGTGAAGCCTCTGGCGGCGAGTCCAGTTTGTGACAACGTATACGAGAAAACCCTATGGACGCTGATTCCCACCGAACGGGTCCTGATGAAGGCCGCACAAGTCTCCCAGTGCCGACCACCTCTGATGTCGCTCGGGCATGGGGCCGATGTATTGCCCACGGCATTGAGCCGGGCCAGCAGGTGCAGTTCGAGCAGGTCGGAAGGGCGGCGCTAGGTGAACTGGAGGAGGCTCATGCCGAATTGGTGCGCTGCGCCCATCCGCACTTGCAGTGGATAAGCCGTGGCATCGCCGAAACAGGCAGCATTGTCATGCTGACCAATGCGCGCGGTACAGTGCTGCGCCGATACGGCCGGATCGATCTCGCCTCTAAGGATGTCGCGACCGCCAGCCGAGTCGGCGTCAGTTTGGACGAGAGATGTGTTGGAGCGACTGCTCCAAGCATCGCACTGGCCGAGAGATCGCCCAGCGCGGTCGCCGGTTCACAACATTTCTGCGGTAGCCTTCGCAACTTCTATTGCGTGGCCGCGCCCGTCGAGAATTTGTCTGGCGAGCTGCTAGGCACGGTTGATGTCACTTCTTGCGGTCGCCCCCTAGGGTTCGACGCCCTGGCACTGGTGGTCGATGTGGTCCGAGCCATCGAGAACGCTATGTTCCAGCCCGCGGAGGACCTCGCCGTGGCGGCGTTTCACGTCCACCCCGGACTGGCAGAGACCAACAGCGCTTGCCTTCTGCTAGTCGACGAAGCCTGGACCATCCGCGCCGCGAATCGCGCTGCCCGCCTGATGCTCGGGTGCGGGCCCTCAGATCTACTCGGACGCTCGTTCGGCGAAGTGTTCGACGTACGGCAGGGCCTTGGCAACCCCGGCTCAATCGAGATGTCCCACTGGATGACCTCGGGTGGCTTGCAGTTGTTTGGACGCCTACGTTGGGGTTGCGGACCTCGAACTGCTCGGGAGGCCACCTATGACAGGTTGTTCGCGACGAACCCTACTGGTACCGGTCAAGCAGTTGCGCCGGCCACTGAGGTACTGAACCTGCACGAGGCTCAGGCGAGAAGCATTGAGCTCGCCATGCAAAGGACACGCGGCAACGTGTCGGCAGCAGCCCGATTGCTGGGCATCAGCCGCCAAACGATTTACCGTCGGATCAGTCGTTGAGGATTCGCTGATCAATGAGCGTCACCGCCCGAGTTGACCGGAGCGACGCGACGGTGAGGCTGAAGAGGGGATGAACGGCGCAGCTCGATGCCTCAGGGTGACCCTGTCCCAGGTTTCCGAACCGTTCGGTAACAGAACGACCAGCATGATGGAGGCCCCCGTTGGGGCCGGGAGAGCATGCCGTGAGGAAGAGCAAGTTCACTGGCGAGCAGATCGCGTTTGCGCTCAAGCAGGCCGAGTTGGGCATCAGCGTCGAGGAGGTCTGCCGCAAGATGGGCATCAGCGAAGCGACCTTCTACGTGTGGCGCAAGAAGTACGGTGGCGTGGGCCCTTCGGAGCTACGCCGACTGCGCCAGCTCGAGGAGGAGAACCGCAAGCTCAAGCAGATCGTGGCGGACCTGAGCCTGGACAAGGCCATGCTGCAGCACGTCGTCGCAAGAATGCTTTGAGGGCTTCGCAGCGTCGTGCGCTGGTGCCCGAGCTGATGCAGTGCTTCGGGTGCAGCCAGCGCAACGCCTTGCGCGTGGTGAGGATGTCGACGTCGACCTACCTGTACAAGGCGGTCAAGAAGGACGAATCGGCATTGAAGCCGCGCATCAAGGAGATCACGCAGACGCGGGTGCATTGCGGCTACCGACGTGTGCACGTGATGCTGCGCCGCGAGGGCCATTGGGACAATGTCAAGCGGGTGTACCGGCTGTACCGCGAGGAAGGCATGTCGCTGCGGCTGAAGCGGCCGCGGCGCAACAAGGCGGCCAAGCTGCGTCAGCCCAAGACGCTGGCCAGCGCCATCAACGAGATCAGGAGCATGGACTTCGTGGCCGACGCGCTGTTCGACGGGCGCAAGCTGCGCTTGCTCACTGTCGTGGATCTGTACACCCGGGAGTGCCTGGCCATCGACGTTGGGCAGAGCCTGAAGGGGGAGGACGTCGTGCGCACGCTCAATGCCATCACGGCCCAGCGTGGCCTGCCGATGACGATCAAGACCGACAACGGCAGCGAGTTCATCTCCAAGGTCATGGACAAGTGGGCCTACGAGCGAGGGGTCGAGCTCGACTTCAGCAGGCCTGGCAAGCCGACAGACAACGCCGCCGTGGAGAGCTTCAACGGGCGGCTGCGGCAGGAGTGCCTGAACGCGAGTTGGTTCTTGTCATTGGCCGACGCGCGGGCCAAGATCGAGGCTTGAAGGACCTACTACAACGAGAGCCGACCCCACTCTGCGCTCGAGTGGGCTACACCCGCCGAATTCGCCCGCCGGTGCTGCCTGCAGGCAGCACCGGCGATGTCAAAGGAGCCGAAAGTCTCTACTTCCGAGCGGTACTAGATCGGGTCCAGGGTCACACGCCGCCGAAGTGCTCGAAGGCCTCCATGTGACAGCGCAGCACCGTCCCCAGGTCCTGGTGCATGACGAACTGACCCCACAGGTAGCGGCTGTGGCCGAGCACCATCGCGAACAGCCACACCTTGTGCTCGACCCCCGGCTCGTCATCGAACGTGGTCTTGAACTCGGCGAAGTCCACCTGCGCCTGCTCGCCCGCAGCGGTCTCGAAGCGCACCTCGAACGCAACTGGCGCGCGCGGACGGATCTGGCGCAGGAAGTCGGTCAACGCGGTCTTGCCGCCGCGGTAGCCGAGATCGCGGATCTCCCGCAGCAGTCGCGCACCGGTGAGTTCGGGCCAGGCCAGCACCCTCTCGTGCAAATACTCCTCGAACGGCTGGACAACCGTCGGTCGCGGCGCGCGCGGCTTGTACTTGGGTACCACCAGCCCCTGCTCGATGTACTTGCGCACCGTCTTGCGGTCGTGCCCGGTGCGCTCGGAGATCGCCGACACCGACAGGCCTTGCCTGTGCAGTTGCAGGATCATCGTCAACTCCTTCAGATTGACCACCTGACCTGCGATCGCGCCGCGTTGTCGCGACCATCGTCGGGCAGGTGCGCGAAGCGCCGGCGTGACCTGCTCGGTTTCTTCGGACCAATGATTCCTGTGAAGATGGCTCCTGATCCGCGAGGAGCCCATGAGGAAGAGTCGATTCACTGAAGAGCAGATGGTCGAGGTGCTGCGCGAGGCAGACCGGACCACCGTGGCCGAGGCGGCCAAGAAGCACAAAGTCAGCGAGCCCACCATCTACGCGTGGCGCAAGCACTTCGGCCAGATGGAGGCCGCTGACGTCAAACGGCTGAAGGCGCTGGAGCTGGAGAACGCCCGGCTGAAGAAGCTGCTGGCCGAGGCGGCCCTCGACATCGAGGTGCTCAAGGAGATCAACGCAAAAGAGTGGTGAGCCCGCAAGCCCGGCGCGATCAGGTCGAGCTGGCTTGCCAGCGTGGTCTGTCGCAACGCCGGGCTTGCGGGCTGCTCGGACTGGCGCGTTCGACGCTGAGCTACGAGCTGCGCATGCCGGCGAAGGACGCCCCCGTCGTGGTCGCGATGAAGGCGCTGTCGGCGCAGTACCCGCGCTACGGCTACCGGCGCATCCGCGTGTTCCTGCAGCGTCAGGGCTTCGCGCTGAGCTGGTCGCGCACGCATCGGCTGTGGCGCCAGGCCGGGCTGCTGCTGCCCAAGAGGCGGCCGCGCCGTCGCATTGCCAGCGGTCGGCCGCGCCCATTCACGCCCTTCAAGGCCAACACGGTCTGGGCCTACGACTTCGTCTTCGACACCACGGCCGCCGGGCAGCAGATCAAGTACCTGACCGTGATCGACGAGTACACCCGGGAGTGCCTGGCCATCGACGTGGCGGGATCGATCCGTTCCAAGCGCGTGATCGAGGTGCTCTCCGGCCTGGTCAGCCTGCACGGTGCGCCGCTGTTCCTGCGCTCGGACAACGGACCGGAGTTCGTCAGCCTGGCCATCCTGGAGTGGATCAGCCAGTCGGGGATCGCCACAGCACTCAACGACCCCGGCAAGCCTTGGCAGAACGGCGCCGACGAGAGCTTCAACGGCAAGTTCCGCGACGAGTGCCTGAGCCTGGAGTGGTTCCGCTCGCGCCGCGTGGCTGTCGTGATCATCGAAGCCTCGCGGCGGCACTACAACGCCGTGCGACCCCACAGCAGCTTGAACTACATGACCGCGCACGAATTCAAGCAGCACAATCCCGTGCACCCTAACCGAGCCGTCCTACAGGAATGAATGGCTCGAAAAAGTCGAGCAGGTCAGGCGGGCCTCGGCCCGCCGGCGCTTCGTCCATCAGACTGACGAAATTTCAGTCGGTCGATTTGAGGAGTATTCAGTCGGCGGTGACAGGCCCGGCAAGCCGACAGACAACGCCGGCGTGGAGAGCTTCAACGGCCGGCTGCGCCAGGAGTGCCTGAACGCCACCTGGTTCTTGTCACTGGCGGACGCCCAGGCCAAGATCGGGGCTTGGCGCAGCTACTACAACGAGACTCGGCCCCACTCAGCGCTCGAGTGGGCCACGCCCGCAGAATTCGACCGCCGATGCGGCCTGCTGGCCGCATCGGCGATACCCGAGGAGCCGGAAGTTCCTACTTCAGGGCGGTACTGAAACGGGTCCAGGGTCACAAGGATTACGTCCCCCGAGGCAGCACTGCGCGCACGGCGGCACGTGGACCGTTCGATCACGACACTGAGGCAAAAGCTCAGCTACACACTGATCACCCGCCTCGGATAGTGCCCCTGTTGCGGCAGAGCAAGCGTAAAGCTTGTCCTATGACACAGTAAGAGCAGGTAGTCGTGCAGCGGTTTCTCACAGGCGCGACGAGAACGGTGACAACTGCAAGATGAGACTTTTCTCTCAGTGCCGAGTTGTATTGCCATCAGTTCGGACAGGAACAATGCCGATATCCGGTTTGGTTCCGAACTGGATAAGGGAGCGCTATATGCTCAGGACTACACTTCGAACGAAATTCTCGATCGCACTTCTTGCCGTTGTGATCGTTGCGATGTTCATGCTGATGAGCGCCCGCTTGCTTTCCAAGGCCGCGCTATTCCACTATCTTGAGCGCGAGCACATTGCCACCGTCTTGGTCGTTGACGGCGCACTGTGGCGCATGCAGGCTAGCGATGCGGGTGCAATCACCAAGGCGGAACTTCTGAAGAAGCTGGAGTATGCGCGATCGTTGGCCATGGGCGTGGACCGGGAACTACTCCTGATCGAGCAGTGGGCCTTCCGGGCGTTGGGCTTCGGCTCCGTCATCGACCTGCCGCGCAAGGACATCGACGATATTGACGGCATTCTGGGTCTGATCGCTGCCGATCCCGCCGATGCGATTACGCCGCCGTTGCAGTCCGCCATCGCACCCGGCATGCAGGCTCTGCAGGAGAACTCCGAACGTTTTGGCCCTCTCGTCGTTGAGGCGGTCTCGTTCGTCAAGATGATTGCATTCACGATCAACATTTTGGGCGGCGCGCTGCTTGTCTTCACGTTCGTCAACATCCGTCGTGCTGTGCTTGGGCCCTTGGACGGCGCGATGCGGGTGGCTGAGCGCGTCGCCGCAGGCGACCTGACGCGCACGGCCGACAGTCGAACGAGCCGCGGAGATGAATTCGGCGCGCTCTTGGGACAACTGGAGCAGGCACGTGCGAGTTTGCATGGACTTGTGAGCGGTATCCGAGCGGGTACCGAATCGATGTCAACAAGCATCCATGAGGTGGCGGTCGGAGCTCAAGACCTATCGGTCCGCACCGAGAAGCAAGCAGCGGCACTGCAGCAGACGTCGGCCACCAT
>CAYPDO010000112.1:0-10183 GCA_964409495.1 uncultured Bordetella sp. | reverse complement strand
GCGCGGCTGGTTCTCGTCGATGATGCTGACCTCGACGCGGTCGACCATCGGCAGCCGCCGGCCCTTGAAGCGCGCCAGGATGGCCTGGCCGGTGGCGTCATCGGCGGCGGGCTGGGCGTCGAAGAACTCCTCGCGGTAGCCGGGGTTGCGCTCGAGCACGATGCGCGAGGCGCGTGCCCAGCGCGCCAGCCGGAACGCACCGGTGCCCACCGGGTGCTCCATGGCCTTGCCGGGGTAGGCCTCGATCACCTCGCGCGCCACCGCGCCCATGGTGCCGGCATCGGCAAACACATAGGGCAGGCGCGGCGCCGGCGCGGCCAGGCGCACCTCGAAGCTGTAGCGGTCAAGCACGCGCAGGCCTTCGGCCTCGCTGTCGTAGTCAAAGGGCTGCTTGGTCTGCAGCACCTTCTGGCGCAGCGCCCCCAGCCCCAGGATCTGCATGCCCTCCAGCTGGAACAGGCTGGGGCTCTTGTGCACCGGGTCGTAGTGGCGCTTGATGGAGTAGACGTAGTCGGCCGCGGTCAGCTCGCGGCGCTGGCCCTTGAAGGCTGGATCGTCGGTGAAGAAGATGCCCGGGCGGATGCGGAACACCCAGCGCTTGAAGTCATCGCTGGCCTCGGGCAGCGCGGCAGCGGTGCGCGGCACCACCTTGGCCGGGCGCGCCAGGTAGTCGTAGGCCAGCGGCGCCTCGAGCATGTTGGCCACGACGATGCGCGAGTACAGGTCGGAGATCTGCGCCGGATCGAAGCCGGTCTCGGCCACGCGGAAGGCGTAGCGCAGCACCTTGGGCGCCGCGGCCGGCGCGGTGGTGGCGGCTGCGCCAGCCGGCGCTGCGGCCGGGCCCTGGGCCAGCGCCACGGCGCCGGTGGCCAGCAGGCCCGCCACCATGGGCAGGGCCAGCAGCGCGTGCCTGAGGCGCGGGCTGCAAGGAACAAGACGAGGCTTCATCGGCTTCGGGAGATGCGGCGCCGGGATCTGCAAGGATGGTGCGAGGGTGGTGCCCCCGCCCTGGCCGCGTGGTCGGATGGGACGAAGCGCGCAGTCTAGCGGCGCGTGCCGGCGCGCCGCATCACGATCGACCCCATGGCCGGGCGGGTGGCATGCACCGTCGCATGCACCGCCGCGAGGCACCGCGCCGCGGCACGGCTCTTGCACCCGCTCACCCCCGCGTGCCGGGGCATGCCCCCGCCACCCCGGGGGGAAACGCGGGGCGGCGGCCGTGCACGCCCCCCCTACACTCGCGCATCTTGGAAATCCGGGGCGCCACGGCAGGCCACAAGCCTGCGCGCGCCCCTTGTCTTGTCGACAGGGTCCGGCATCCGCCGGGCGCTGGGAGAGTGCTCACCGATGCTGGCTTATCTGATCCGGCGCCTGTGGCAGATGGTCCCGACCATGGCGGGCGTCGTGCTGCTGGTGTTTTTCCTGTTCAAGTTCTTTGGCGGCGATCCCGCCGAGATCCTCGGTGGCCTGAACGCCACGCCGCAGCAGATCGAGGCGATCCGCGACCAGCTCGGGCTCAACGAGCCCTGGTACGTGCAGCTGGGCATCTTCCTGAAGGGCATCGTCACCTTCGACTGGGGCAAGAGCTGGGCCACCAACGAGGCCGTGAGCCAGCTGTTCGCCACGCGCATGCCGGCCACGCTGACCGTGATGCTGCCCATCCTGGCAATGGAGGTGGTGCTGGCACTGCCGATCGCGATGTGGGTGGCCTACCGCCGCGGCTCGCTGGTGGACCGCACGCTGATGGTCATCACCACCATCGCGCTGTCGATCAGCTTCCTGGTCTACATCATCGTCGGCCAGTACCTGTTCGGCTTCCAGCTGGGCTGGTTTCCGGTGCAGGGCTGGAGCGACAGCCTGTGGACCAACCTGATCACCTACGTGCCGCTGCCGGCGCTGCTGGCGGTGATGGTGGGCCTGGCGCCGCAGACCCGGCTGTACCGCAGCTTCCTGCTCGACGAGCTGGGCCACGACTATGTGCGCACCGCACGCGCCAAGGGCCTGGGCGAGGGCGTGGTGCTGTTCAAGCATGTGCTGCGCAACGCCATGATCCCCATCCTCACCAACGTCGGCCTGCTGCTGCCGGGGGTGTTCCTGGGCTCCTTCCTGATCGAGACCTTCTTCTCCATTCCCGGCCTGGGCCGCGAGGTGCTGCTGGCCGTCAACCGCAGCGACTACCCGGTGATCCAGGCAGTCACGGTGTACCTGGCGGTGCTGACGATGGTCATCAACCTGCTCACCGACCTGGCCTTCAAGGCGGTGGATCCGCGGGTGGTGCTGAAGTGAGCGCGGTGATGTCGACCCCGAACGTGGTGGCCCCGACCACCGGCACCGAAACGTCTGAAGGCGTGTGGCACGCCGCCTGGCGGCGCTTCAAGACCGACCGCGTGGGCATGGTCTCGCTGGCCATCGTGCTGGCCTTCTTCGCGCTGATCGGCGCGGCCGCGCTGGGCCTGGTGGCCAGCGGCTGGCAGGCCGAGGTGGGCGTGCCCAATGCCCGGCCCACCTTCATGGGCGCGGCCCCGCCCGAGGCGGCGGCCACCGCCATCGCCCAGCCCAAGGGGCCCAACGTCGACCTGTCGGCCATCGACCCGCTGGCGCCCAAGTACGCCGAGTGGGCCGAACGCGCCAAGCAGTACAGCACCACCGAGGTGAAGAAGGCCGAGACCCTGCCCTTCGGCGGCGACCGCCTGGGCCGCGACGTGCTGGCCAAGACCATCAAGGGCACCGAGATCTCGGTCTTCGTGGGCGTGGCCGCGGCCCTGGTGGCCACGCTGATCGGCACGCTGCTGGGCGCCGTGTCGGGCTTCTTCGGCGGCAAGGTGGGCGATCTGCTGGAGTGGCTCTACAACGTGTTCGAGGCCATTCCCAGCATCCTGCTGATCTTCGCCTTTGCCGCGGTGCTGGGCCGCGGCATCGACACCGTGGTCATCATCCTGGGCCTGACCGGCTGGACCGGCCTGTACCGCCAGGTGCGCGCCGAGTTCATGAAGCACAGCAGCCGCGAGTACGTGCGCGCCGCCGAGGCCATCGGCGCCAGCAACACGCGGCGCATGTTCCGCCACATCCTGCCCAACATCAGCCATGTGATCCTGGTGCGCATGGGCCTGCTGGTGGTGGGCTTCATCAAGGCCGAGGTGATCCTGTCGTACCTGGGCCTGGGCGTGTCGATCGACCAGGTCAGCTGGGGCACCATGCTGTCCGAGGCGCAGAGCGAGCTGATCCTCGGCCACTGGTGGCAGCTGGTGGCGGCCACCGGCTTCATGGCGGTGTTCGTCACCGCGTTTTCCTTGATGGCCGACGCGCTGCGCGACGCGCTTGACCCCAAGCTGCGTGGGCTGGAATGACCCCCCCCGAAGCGCCTTCGGCGCCTCCCCCCAGGGGGCGCCGCCTGCGGCCCGGCCAAGCCGGATCCGCGGCGGCCGCTGGCTTGCACCTGTTGCCTGCCGATGGCGTGCAGCCTGGCAGCGAAAGAGACTGATATGAGCATGCTGCTAAGCATTCAAAACCTGCGCGTCGACTTCCGCATGGGCAAGCAAGGCGGCGTGGTGCAACGCGCCGCCGCCGTGGGCCGCGAGGGCCGCGGCATCAGCTTCGACATCCCCGAGAACAGCACCGTGGCCCTGGTGGGCGAATCGGGCTCGGGCAAAAGCGTCACGGCGATGTCCATCCTGAACCTGCTGCCCGACAACGCCGAGCGCTCGGGCCGCGTGCTGTGGCAGGGCCGTGACCTGCTGCAGGCTGGCATCGACGAGCTGCGCGCGATGCGCGGCCGCGAGATCGCCTGCGTGTTCCAGGACCCGATGAGCAGCCTGAACCCGGTGTTCACCATCGGCAACCAGCTGATGGAGCCGCTGCGCCGGCACCTGGGCCTGTCGGGCAAGGCCGCGCTCGAGAAGGCCGAGAGCCTGCTCGCCGAGGTGGGCATGCCCGAGCCCAAGCGCCGGCTCAAGGCCTACCCGCACGAGCTGTCGGGCGGCCAGCAGCAGCGCGTGATGATCGCCATGGCCCTGGCCTGCGAGCCCAAGCTGCTGATCGCCGACGAGCCCACCACCGCGCTGGATGTCACCATCCAGCGCCAGGTGCTCGAGCTGATGGCCAGCCTGAAGGAACGCCACCGCATGAGCCTGCTGTTCATCAGCCACGACCTGGGCGTGGTGGGCGAGATCAGCGACCGCGTGGTGGTGATGCGCCACGGCGAGATCCGCGAGCAGGGCGACGTGGCCAGCATCTTCAACGCGCCGCAGGATGCCTACACCAAGGCCTTGCTGGCCTGCCGCCCCAGCCTGGTGGGCAACCCGGCGCGGCTGCAGGTGATCGACGAGCACATGGCGCAAGGCGATGCGTCGGCCGCGGTGCCCCAGGCCCGCGCCAAGGACGCCAGCGCCCCGGTGGTGCTGGAGGTCAAGGCCCTGCACAAAAGCTTCTGGCTCAAGACCGGGCTGTTCGGCAAGCGCGAATTCCGCGCCGTGCGCAACGTCAACTTCCAGCTGCGGCGCGGCCACACGCTGGGCGTGGTGGGCGAATCGGGCTCGGGCAAGACCACCATGGGCCTCACGCTGCTGCGCCTGCACGAGCCCACCAGCGGCGAGGTGATCTTCGACGGCAAGAACCTGCTCACGCTCAGTGACCGCGAGCGCCAGCTGATGCGCCGGCGCATCCAGATCGTCTTCCAGAACCCCTATGCCAGCCTGAACCCGCGCTTCACCATCGGCGAGACGCTGATCGAGCCGATGGCCATCCACGGCATCGGCGCCGCCACCGCCGAGCGCGAGGCGCGCGCCCGCGCCATGCTGGGCAAGGTGGGGCTGGACGGCCGCGCCTTTGCCAAGTACCCGCACGAGTTCTCCGGCGGCCAGCGCCAGCGCATCGCCATCGCGCGCTGCCTGACGCTGGAGCCCGAGGTGCTGGTGCTGGATGAAGCGGTGAGCGCGCTCGACGTCAGCGTGCAGGCCCAGGTGCTGAACCTGCTGAAGGACCTGCAGGACGAGCTGGGCCTGAGCTACGTGTTCATCAGCCACGACCTGGCGGTGGTGCGCTTCATCAGCGACGAGGTGCTGGTGATGAAGGACGGCGAGGTGGTCGAGCAGGCCAGCGCGCAGCAGATCCTGGCCGCGCCGCGCCAGGACTACACCCGCCGTCTGCTGGCCGCCGTGCCGCGCGGCTGGCAGCCCGCCGCCACCTGACACCCGCGCGATCGGCGCGGCGGCGCGTTGGCGCTGCGCCGCCGATCGCCAGCGCGCCCCGGCTGGCCGGGCCCTTGGGGCGGTCGTCGTGACGAAGTGCGCAGTGTGCAGGCCGACGCGCACAGGCCGGCTGCATCCGGGCCAGGGCGCGGCCGACAACAGCGGCAGACCGAGTCCCCGCAGTGCTGCCACCCGTCCCGCCCCTGTTGATCGCCCTGCTGCAGCACTGCGCCGTGTGGCGGCAGGCCACCGCGCTGTCGGTCTGGCTGTCGGTCGGGCTGGCCGGCAGCCTGGCATCGGGCCCGGCCACGGCCGGCGCCGCCGTGCCGGCATCGGCGCCGGCGCCCGGCATCGCCATCGCTGCCGCCGCAGCGCCCGATGCGCGCAGCGAAGCACTGGCGCAGCGCGCCCGTGCCCAGCCGCTGCAGGCCGCCGACGAGGCCGCGGCGCTGGCCGCCAGCCTGCCCGAGCGGCACCCTGCACGCCTGCATGCGCTGGCCCTGCGCGCCACGCTGCTGGCCGGTCACCAGCAGGTGCAGGCCGCCGAGCGCGCACTGCAGCCGCTGCAGGCGCTGGCCGCCGATCTACCACTGGCCGCCGCCGCGGCCGGCTGGGCACGGGCCATGGTCGAGGCCCGGCGCGGCCCGGCGCACCGGGCCGACCGGCTGCTCACCGAGGCCCTGGCGCTGCTGCCGCCCGACGCCCCGGCCGTGCTGCGCCTGCACATGCTGGCGTCGCTGGCCCGGCTGAAGGAGGACACCGGCCACCTCGACGAGGCACTGCAGCTGCGCCAGCAGGCGGTGGGCCTGGCCGATGCACTGCCCGGCAGCTGGCGCCGCAGCGAGGCCCGCGCCAGCCTGGCCTACACCCTGCTGCAGGCCCAGGATCTGGACGGCGCACGCAGCCAGCACCGCGCGGCGCTGGCCCTGGCCGGCCAGGACGCGCTGGCACTGGCCCATGCCTGGAACATCGCCGCCTTCGTGCACGATGCCGAGGGCGACCCGGTGGCCGAGCTGCACGCCATGCGCGAAGCCATCGCCCAGGCGCGGCGCGGCGGCTCGCGCCAGATGGAGGTGCTGGGCCTGGCCAACCTGTCGGACCACTACCTCAAGCGCGGCCAGTACACCGTGGCGCTGGCCCAGGCGCGCGACGCCCTGCCGCTGGCGCGCGCGCTGGGCGACGCCGACAGCGAAGCCGTGGCGCTGGCCAACATCGGCCTGGCGCTGGTGTCGCTGCACCGGCTCGAGGAAGGCCTGGCCCACATGGCCGAGGCCATGGCGCTGGAGGAACACACCCGCGCCGAGGGTGCCCTGGCGCTGCTGGTGGAAGAGCAGGGCGCCTACCTCGAGCGCGCGGGCTACCTGCGCGAAGCCTATGCCAGCTACCAGCGCCTGCGCCCGCTGGCCGATGCCCTGGACCGCCGCACCCAGCAGGAGGCGCTGGTCGAGCTGCAGGAGCAATTCGAAGCCCGGCAACGCCAGCGCGAGCTGACGCTGCTGCAGCGCGAAAGCCAGCTGCAGGCCACGCGGCTGCACAACCAGGCGCTGCAGCAGCGGCTTTGGATCGCCGCCGCGGCGGCCGGCGCGCTGCTGCTGGCCGTGGCGGCACTGCTGCTGCGCCGGCTGCGCCGCCACGGCCGCCAGCTGGTGGCCGGCAACGCCATGCTGCTGGACCAGAGCGAGCGTGACCCGCTCACCGGCCTGGCCAACCGGCGCCACCTGCTGCGCCGCATGGCCGCAGGTGCCGACGGCATGCAGGCGCCGCCGCCCGGCGCGCTGCTGCTGATCGACCTGGACCATTTCAAGCAGATCAACGACCGCCAGGGCCATGCCGGCGGCGATGCCGTGCTGGTGGCAACGGCGCAGCGCCTGCAGCAGGCCCTGCGCCACGACGACCTGCTGCTGCGCTGGGGCGGCGAGGAATTCCTGGTGATCGCCGCCACGCGCGACAGCCCCGCGCTCGACGCGCTGGCGCTGCGCCTGCTGCAGGCCATCGGCCAGCAACCGGTGGCCCTGCCCGGCGGCGTGTCGCTGCGCATCACGGCCTCGCTGGGCCACGCCGGCTTTCCGCTGCCGCCGCATGCGCTGACGCCGGATTGGGAATCGGCCCTGGCCCTGGTGGATGCCGCGCTGTACCTGGCCAAGGCCCACGGCCGCAACCGCGCCTGTGGCGTGCACCGCATCGACGCCACCGACAGCGCCGCACTGCGCCGCATCGCCAGCCAGCTGGAGCAGGCCCAGGTCGACGACCGGGTGAACCTGGTCCACCTGCCCGGACCCGACGGCCCGTGCCCGGACACCGCTGGCGCCGACGCGCCGGCCACCGCCGGCCAGCCGTGCAAGCCGCTGCCGGAGCCGGCTTGAACCGCCACCCAGCCGGCATCGGCCGTTGGTCACGCGCTGCCCTTGCCGGCGCGGCCGCGTGCCTGTTGCTGGCCGGCACGGCCTGGGCGGCCGCACTGCCGGCGGCCGCAGTGGCACCGGCGCCGGTCGAGCCACCGGCCGAACAAGCAGCCGAACAACAGGCCAAACAACAGGCTGAACCACTGGCCGAACCCTTGGCCCGCCTGGTGCGCCTGGGCGACCACCAGCCCGCCCAGGCCCTGGCCGCACTGCAGGCGCTGCCCGCGCCGCCCGACGCCGCGGGCCGGCGCGTGCTGGCACTGGCCCGCGCCGAGATCCAGGCCCGCAGCGGCAGCGCGGCCGACGCCGCCGCCGCGCTCGGCCAGGCGGTGGTTGCCGCCAGCGCCGTGGCCCCCGCCCTGGCCGAGGCCGACGGCCAATACCTGCAGGCCCTCCAGGCCGAACGCGACGGCCAGGGCCTGCTGCCAGCGCTGGCCAGCGCAGCGCTGGCGCTGTACGACCGCCACTGCACTGGCCGCGACGCCACCTGCGAGCAACACCCGCGCGGGCGCCTGCACCAGCTGCTGGCCATGCAGGCCCTGGCCCGCCAGCAGGCCGACCAGGCCCGACACCATGCCCAATCCGCCCTGGCGCATGCCCGCGCCGGCGACGATCTCTGGCAACAGACCGCGGCGCACGGCCTGCTGGCCCAGGCCGCGGCGGCCGGCGGCGATGCGCCAACACGGCGCCAGCAGCTCGCGCAGGCCCAGGCGCTGGCGCGGCGCAGCGGCGATGCCGTGCTGGCCGCGCAGCTGGCACTCACCGAGGCCAGCACGCTGGCCGCCGCCGAGGCCGGCCGGGCGGACATTGCGGCCAGCGCTGGCCGCGTGCACACCCTGCTGCTCCAGGCCCTGGCCGAGGCCCGGCGCGCCGGCGCCGGGCGCCTGGAGGCGCTGGCCTGGGGCCAGCTCAGCGACCTGGCGCTGCAGCACGGCCACACGGCCCAGGCCCTGCAGGCCACCGCACGCGGGCTGGCGCTGGCCCGGCCGCTGGGCGAACTGCGCCTGGCCCGCCTGCTCGAGGCCAATGCCATGCTGGCGCAGGTGCGCCTGGGCCAGGCCGCGCCGGCACGCCAGACGCTGGAGCGCCTGTTGGCCGCCTGGTCGGCGGCCGGCGAGCACCGCACCCAGCTGACCGCGCTGCGCCAGTTCGGCGATGCGCTGGCCGCCACCGGTGACCTGCCCGGCGCGCTGGCCCTGCACCACCGCGAGCGCGCGCTGGGCCGCGAGCTGAACGCCGCCACGCGCGAGGCTGCGCTGGCCGAGCTGCGCGGCCGCAACGACCGCGAGGCGCAGCAGCGCGACATCCAGGTGCTGGAGCGCGACAACGCGGTGCAGGCCGCCGCCCTCGAGAACCAGACCCTGGTCAAACGGCTGTGGATGCTGGGCGGTGGCGCCCTGGCACTGGCCGTGCTGCTGGTGCTGCTGCTGGCGCGGCGGGTGCGGGTGGCCAACCGCGCGCTGGCGCGCAACCAGCGCCAGCTGCGCCACCAGAGCGAACACGACGCGCTCACCGGCCTGGCCAACCGCCGCCATGCCCAGGCCCGGCTGCAGGGCCGGCGCGAGGACGAGCATTTCCGCGGCGGCCTGCTGATGCTCGACATCGACCACTTCAAGCAGATCAACGACCGCCATGGCCATGCCGCCGGCGATGCCGTGCTGGTGCAGGTGGCCGCCCGGCTGGCCCAGGCGCTGTCCCCCGGCGCGCTGGCTGCGCGCTGGGGCGGCGAGGAGTTTCTCGTCGCGCTGCCCGAGCCGCTGGCGCCGGGCGCGCTGCGTGCGCTGGCGCGGCGGCTGATGCTGGCGCTGTCGGCCACGCCGGTCACGCTGCCCGGCGGCCAGCCATTGGCGGTGAGCGTGTCGATCGGCCATGCCGGCTTTCCGCTGCCGCCGCACGGCCTGCCGCTGGGCCTGGACCAGGCCATCAACCTGGTGGACATGGCGCTGTACCTGGCCAAGGCCCAGGGCCGTCACCGCGCCGTGGGCCTGGCCCGGGCCGACGCCAGCGATGCCGCAGCGCTGCGCCGGCTGGAGGCGGATCTGGAACGCGCCTGGCGCGACGGCCAGGTGCAGCTCGACATCGATGCCGGGCCGCCGCATGCGGCCTAGCCGGCACGCGGCGGGGCTTGCGGCACACTCCCGAGGCAGCGGCCAGCGACAACGGCCGCCGGCCCCGGCAATCCGCCAGGCGTCGCCCGAGGAGACATGCATGACCCCTTCCATCACCCGTCGCCGCGCGCTGGCCTGCGCGCAGGCCCTGCCGCTGGCGCTGCTGCCGGCACTGCTTGCCCCCGCACCCGCGCTGGCCCAGGCGGCCTGGCCGTCCAAGCCGGTGCGCATCGTCGTGCCCTTCGCCGCCGGCGGCACCACCGACCTGCTGGCGCGCGCGCTGGCGCCCGAGCTGCAGAAGGCCTTCGGCCAGCCCTTCGTGGTGGACAACAAGCCCGGCGCCGGCGGCAACAGCGGCGCCGCCGAGGTGGCCAAGGCCGCGGGCGACGGCCACACCCTGCTGATGGGCACGGTGGGCACGCACGCCATCAACCCCACGCAGTACCCCAAGATGCCCTAAGACCACGTGAAAGACTTCGTGCCCGTC
>CAYPDO010000111.1:0-10206 GCA_964409495.1 uncultured Bordetella sp. | reverse complement strand
GTTGCTCGAACCACCCTGAGCCCGCTCGCGACGAAAACCTCGCAAGCTCTGCCACCGGAAACTGCCCCGAAGGCCCTTTGTATGCCATCTCTTCTGGAAACCGCCGCCCACCCCGAGCGCCTGCGCCGCGTGGCCATCGATCCGGTCTCGCGCGTCGAGGGCCATGGCAAGGTGACCCTGCTGCTGGATGAGGCCGGCCGCGTGCAGCAGGCGCGGCTGCACATCGTGGAGTTCCGCGGCTTCGAGCAGTTCATCGTCGGCCGGCCCTACTGGGAGGTGCCGGTGATGGTGCAGCGCCTGTGCGGCATCTGCCCGGTGAGCCACCACCTGGCGGCCAGCAAGGCGCTCGATGCGGTGGTGGGCGCCACCGGCCGCGCGGGCGCGCACCCGCTGCCGGCCTCGGCCACCGCGATGCGCCGCCTGATGCACTACGGCCAGGTGATGCAAAGCCATGCGCTGCACTTCTTCCACCTGGCCTCGCCCGACCTGCTGTTCGGCTTTGACAGCGAGCCGCAGCGCCGCCACATCGTGGGCGTGGCCGAGGCCCACCCCGAGATCGCGCGCCAGGGCGTGCTGCTGCGCCAGTATGGCCAGGAGGTGATCCGCGCCACCGCCGGCAAGCGCATCCACGGCACCGGCTCGGTGCCCGGCGGCGTGAACCGCCTGCTTGCCGACGACGACCATGCACTGCTGAGCGGCCAGGCCGCCGAGCGCATCGCCTGGGCCGAGGGCGCGGTGGCGCTGGCGCAGCAGCTGCATGAGAGCGACGCCACGCTGTACCGCCATTTTGGTGAGGTGCCGGCGATGATGATGTCGCTGGTGCGGCCGGACGACGGCGCGATGGAGCTCTACGACGGCGTGCTGCGCGTGCGCCGTGCCGACGGCACGCTGCTGCTCGATGGCCACAGCGACCAGCATTACCTCGACCTGATCGAGGAAGAGGTGCGGCCCTGGAGCTACATGAAGTTCCCGTACCTGCGCGCGCTGGGCCCCGAGCAGGGCTGGTACCGCGTGGGGCCGCTGGCCCGGGTGCAGAACTGCAGCCACATCCCCACGCCGCGCGCCGAGGCCGCGCGCCAGGCCTTCGTGGCCGCGGCCGGCGGCGGTGTGGCGCATGGCGCGCTCAGCACCCACTGGGCGCGCATGATCGAGCTGCTGCATGCCATGGAGGTGATCGCCGAGATGCTGGACGACCCCGTGCTGCGCGCCGGCGAGCTCAGCGCCAGCGGGCCGCGCCCCGACGGGCCGGAACGCGAGGGCATCGCCAGCATCGAGGCGCCGCGCGGCACGCTGATCCACCACTACCGCGTGGGCGACGACGACCTGGTCACGCACTGCAACCTGATCGTCAGCACCACGCACAACAACCAGGCCATGAACGAATCGGTGCGCGCGGTGGCCCGCCACTACTTCGATGGCCGCGCGCTCACCGAAGGCCTGCTCAACCGCATCGAGGTGGCGATCCGCGCCTACGACCCCTGCCTGTCCTGCGCCACGCATGCGCTGGGCCGCATGCCGCTGGATGTGCAGCTGCTGGCCGCCGACGGCCGCCCGCTTGACCGCCTGCTGCGCGACGGCGACGGCCACTGCACCCGATGACCCCGCCGCTCAGCCCCCACCCGGCGCGCGCGCCCAGTCTGGTGATCGGCTGGGGCAACCGCGCCCGCGGCGACGATGCGCTGGGCCCGCTGTGCCTGGACGCGCTGGCCGCCGCACTGCCGGTGCTGCCCCCGGCCGCTGCCCGGGCCATCGAGCTGCTGGAGCTGCACCAGCTGCAGCCTGAGCAGGTGCTCGACATGGCCGGCCGCGCGCGCGTGCTGTTCATCGACTGCCAGGTGGCGCTGGATGCGCCCTGGGCCGTGCGCGCGCTGCAGCCGCAGGCCGATGCCAGCGCGTTCAGCCATGCGCTGTCGCCGGCCGCGCTGCTGCACATGCACCGCCAGGTGCTGGGCCTGCCGCCGCCGCCGGCCATGCTGCTGGCCTTGCGCGGTGCGCAGTTCGGCCTGGGTGAGCCGCCCTCGCCGGATGCGCTGGCGGCGCTGGATGGTGCCGTGGCCTGGGCGCTGGACTGGTTGCAGGCCGCTGCGGTGGCGGCCTAGGCAGCTGAGGCGGCTGGCATCGGCCGCGGCCGCTCGCCGCGCGCCAGGCGCGCATCGATCTCGGCCACCACTGGCAGCAGATCGGCCACGCTGTCGATGGCGTAGTCGGCCTGGGCCGGCGCCAGCTGCGCGGCGGCGGCGGCGCGGCGCCCGGCGCGCTGGGCCTCGGGCAGCGCGGCCCACTGCCCGGCGCTCAGGCCCATGGCATTGCCGCTGGCCAGCACCGCCACCGTCCAGCAGCCGGCATGGCGGCCTTCCATCAGGCCGGGCACGGTGTCGTCCACCTTCAGCACGCGCTGGGCCGGCCACACGCCCAGGTCCAGAAAGCAGCGGTACATGCCCAGCGGCGTGGGCCGGTTGGCCAGCAGGTCGTCGGCGCACACCAGGTTGTCGGGCGCGAAGCCCTGGGCTGCGGCCAGCGGCTGCATCACGGCCATGATGGCCCGGTTGTAGCCGGTGGTCGAGCCGATCTTCAGGCCGCGGGCGCGCAGTGCCGCCACCACCTCGCAGGCGCCGGGCACCAGGCTGGCGTGTTCGGCCACCGCGGCGGCGTTCATCGGCGTGAACTCGGCATACAGCGCGTCCACATCGGCATCGCCCAGCGGCCGGCCGTGGCGCGCGGCCCAGGCCTGGGCGATGCGCGGCTGGTCGCCCAGCGCGCGGATGTGGTCCCACTTGGGCAGGCCCATCGGCACGCGGGCTTCGTCGATGGAGATGGCCACGCCATGGCGCTCGAACAGGCGCACGAAGGCGCCCATCGGCGCCTGGCTGCCGAAATCGATCACCGTGCCGGCCCAGTCGAAGACCACGGCGCTCAGGCCGGTATCGGGTGCAGTCATGGCTTGGCTCGCTGGAAGTTCAAGAAGGGCAGGCCGGGTGCCGCTCACCAGGCCTTGAACACGTCCTCGGCCAGGCCGAAGGCGGTGCTGGCGCCGGTGCCGCTGGTGACCTGCACCACGCGCAGCGCCGGCTCGGGCGCCAGCACCAGGGTGTCGGCGCTGTGGCCGGTGGGGTAGACGCCGGTCCAGCGCTCGAGCACCTGGCATTCGCCCAGGTCGAGCGTGCGGCGCAGCTGGGCCAGGATCAGGCGGTCGACCTCGTCGCTGGCAAAGGGTTCGGGCGTGGCGTCGTCGTGGTGCGAGTCGCCCACCACCAGGCTGCCGTCGGCACTCTGCACCACGATCAGGTGGATGCCGTGGGCCAGGCAGGCCGCGGCCTCGGGCTCTTGCTGCAGCTGGGCCAGCAGTGGCTGCGCCTCGGGCAGCGCGGCATAGCCCGTGTAGCGCACCAGGCTCAGGTCGGCCATCACCGCCGCGGGCAGGCGGTAGCCGGGCTCGGGCCGCACGCGCAGCATCTGCAGGCGGCTGAGCTGGAGCGCATGCGGCGCCAGCCAGGCGCCGGCCAGGCCGGTGAGCGAGGGGCCGGGGCATACCACCACGCGCCCGGCCTGCAGCGTGCGCTGCGCGGTGCGCACGCGCGGCGCCTGCACCTCCAGCACCGCCTCGCCGAAGAAGAAGCGCACGCCGTGCGCGTCGGCCAGCCAGCGCGTGAGCTGCGGGATGGCCTGGCGCGATTCCACGCGCAGCTCGTGCGGTGAATACATCGCCGCCACCGCGCCGTCGGTGTGCAGGCCAGGCGCCAGCGCGGCGGCCTCGGCCGGCGTGTACAGCGTGCATTCGGCGCCCATCTCAGTGCCGCAGAAGGCCTCCAGCACCGCCTGCGCCGCCGGCCGTTGCGCCAGCACCCACAGGCCGCGGTGCAGCACGTCGATGCCGGCCTGCGGCGCCAGCTCGGCCCAGCGCGCGCGCGACAGCACGGCGCGGCGCCAGGTGTCGCCCGCGCCCTGGCCCGTGACCGTGACGAAGCCGAAGTTGCGGATCGACGCACCGACGCAGCGGTGGTCACGCTCGACCACCGCCACACGCAGCCCGCGCCGCACGCCGGCCCACGCATGCGCCAGGCCCACGATGCCGGCGCCCACCACCAGCAGATCGAACGAGGTTTCCGACACCTTGGCTTGCTCCCGCATGTTCGGCCGTGTGTTTGGCGATGTGTTTGGCGATGGGTTTGCCGAGGTGCCGGGCGTTGCGCGCGGGCTTCAGCGCTGCCGCCAGCCCTGGGTGCGCGCCACGGCCCAGCGCGCCGCCAGCGCCAGCGCGCCGCGGCCCAGGCCGGCGGTGACGAAGATCAGCACCGCCATCGCCGCCGCGGGGGCCACATCGCCGGCATCGTCCATGTTCAGCACCGCCACCGAGGCCAGCTGGGTGTGCGGCGCGTAGAGAAACACCACCGCCGAGACGGTGGTCATCGCGGTGACGAAGAAGTAGCCGGCCACGTCCAGCAACGCCGGCAGGCACACCGGCAGGTGCACGCGCCACACGGTGCGCCAGAAGGGCACGCCCAGTGATTCAGCCACCAGCTCGTACTCGCGATCGAGCTGGCGCAGCGCCGCCAGCAGCGTGAGATGGGCCACCGAGAAGCCATGCGCCACGGTGCAGATCACCAGGATGGCCAGCGTGCCGTACAGCCCGCCCAGCGGCTGGCCGGGCGCGTTGAAGAACAGGATGTAGCCCAGGCCCAGCACCAGGCCCGGCACCGCCAGCGGCAGCGTGGCCATCAGGTTCAGCGCCTCACGCGCCAGGCCGAAGTGGCGCGGCTTGTCCACGGCCCAGGCGCTGGCAAAGGCCAGCAGGCTGCCCAGCAGCGCGGTGCCGGTGGCCATGGCCAGCGAGTTGCCGTAGGTGGCCCAGCCGCCGCCGTCCATGTTGTCGAAGTCGTAGTTCCGCAAGCTGGGCGTCAGGTCATAGGGCCAGAAGCGCGCCAGCGAGGCGAACAGCGCCACGCCCAGCGCCGCCAGCAGGGCCAGCGCCACGGCCGCGCACAAGGCCAGCAGCACGCCGTCGCGCAGGGCCTGCGGCTCGGGCTGGTAGGGCACGGCGCGCACGGTCAGCGCCGCGGCCTGGCGCCTGCGCAGGTGGCGCTCGACGAAGAAGGCCAGCACCGCCGGCAGCAGCAGCACCACACCCACCACCGCGCCCATCTGGAAGTTCTGCTGCCCGACCACCTGCTTGTACAAGTCGGTGGCCATCACGTTGGCCTGGCCGCCCACCACCTTGGCGACGCCGAAATCGGTGATCACCAGCACGAACACCACCACGAAGGCCATCGCCAGGCCATAGCGGCTGGCCGGCAGCGTGATGCTGGCGAACTGCCGCCAGCGCGAGGCGCCCAGCGTGGCCGCGGCCTCGTACAGCCGGCCGTCGCTGGCGCCCAGCGCGGTGCTCAGGATCAGCAGCGCATGCGGCAGCGTCCACAGCACCGAGCCGATCACGATGCCGGTTTCGCCGTACACGCCGGCCGCGCCCAGCCAGCCCTTGAGCAGGCCCTGGTGGCCGAACAGGTAGACCAGGCTGATGGCCATCAGCAGCGAGGGCGCCAGCAGCGGCAGCAGCGCCAGCGCGCGCAACAGCGGCTTGAAGGGCATGGCGCTCATGGTCAGCGCATAGGCGTAGACGTAGGCGATGGCCACGCAGATCGCGGCGCTCAAGCCCGCCAGCCGCACGCTGCGCAGCGCCGATTCGGCCAGCGCCGGCGTGCCCAGGTACTGCGCCAGATTGGCCAGGCCGCTGAACCGGCCCTGCGCATCCAGCACGCTGCGCACCAGCAGGCTGGCCACCGGCAGCACCACGGTCAGCAGCAGCCAGGCCAGCAGCGCGGCCAGGCCCAGGGCCAGCCACAGGCGCTCAGCCAGGCCGCGGCCGGCCGGCAGCGGGGCCGCAGGCACTGCGGTGGCCAAGGCGCTGCGCATCAGGCGGGCTGGCGCTGCAGCAGCGAGCGCGGATCAGGCACAGCCGGCATCGGCTGGCAGCAGGCGCAGGGCCTGCGCCGGCAGGTGCAGCAGCGCGACATCGCCCACCCGCCAGGGCAGGCCCGGCTGCGGTGGCGACACCAGGTGGTGCTCCACCTCCTTCTGCATCTGCGCCACCCACCAGCGCAGGATCAGGTGCGTGCCGCCAAACTGCAGGCTGCGCAGCTCGGCGCGCACGCTGTTGGGCGGCAGTTCGGGCGGCTGCGGCGCACGCTCGGCGGCCCAGTCGAGTGCCTGCACCTGCACCGCCTCGGGGCGGATGCCCAGCAGCACGCGGCCGGTCGGCACCGGCGTGCCGGCGGGCAGCTGCAGATCGAGCGCGCCCACGCGCGCCTGGTCGGTGGCCAGGGTCTGCGTGGGCCACAGGTTCATGCGGCCGACGAAACGCGCCACAAAGGCATCGGCCGGCTGGGCATACAGCGGCCAGGGCGCGGCGTCCTGCACGATGCGGCCGGTGTGCATCAGCAGCACGCGGTCGGCCATCGCAAAAGCCTCGTCCTGGTCGTGCGTGACCATCACCGTGGGCATGCGCAGGCGCTGCTGCAGCTTGCGGATCTCGCTGCGCAGGCTGATGCGCACCTGGGCGTCCAGCGCCGACAGCGGCTCGTCCAGCAGCAGCAGGCTGGGCTGCGGCGCCAGCGCGCGCGCCAGCGCCACACGCTGCTGCTGACCGCCCGAGAGCTGGGCCGGGTACTTGCCGGCATGTGCGGCCAGGCCCACCAGATCCAGCATCTCGCCCACGCGCTTGCGCTGCGCCGCAGCATCCAGCCCGTTCAGGCCGTAGGCCACGTTGGCGCTGGCGTTCAGGTTCGGAAACAGCGCATACGACTGGAACACCACACCGAAGCGCCGCTGCGCCGGCGGCAGCCGCGTGATGTCGCGCCCGCCCTGCAGCAGGCGGCCGGCGTCGGCCTGCTCGATGCCGCACAGGATGCGCAGCAGCGTGGTCTTGCCGCAGCCCGAGGGGCCCAGCAGGCACACCAGTTCGTCGGGCGCCAGATCGAGCGTGATGTCGCGCAGCACCACCTGGCTGCCGAAGCGCTTGCTCACGCCCTCGACGCGCAGAAAGGGCGCCGCCGCGGGCGCGGCCACATCCACCGGTGACGCCGCAGCCGCCGCCCCCGGCGGGCTCAGGGCCCGGGCTGGCCGCTCGGCACGTGGTGCATCACGGGTGTCGAGCAGCATGGCGCAGGCCTACTTCTTCTCGGCCTTGGCCTCGTAGCGCTTGCTCCACTCGGCCAGGATGCGCTCGCGATGGGCGGCGGCCCAGGCGAAGTCGTTCTTCACCAGCTGCTTCTCGATGTCGCCGTCGATGTGCTGCAGCTTCTCCTGCACGCCCGGCACGGCCAGCACGGCAAAGTTCCTGGCATACAGCTCGTTGGCGGCGCGGCTGGCGGCAAAGTCGGCCAGGGCCTTGGCGGCCTCGGCCTTCTTGCTGGTCTTGAGGATGGCGGTGGCCTCCATGTCCCAGCCCAGGCCCTCGCGCGGCAGCACGATGTCGATCGGCGCGCCGTCGCGCTTGGTCTTGTCGGCGCGGTACTCGAAGCTCAGGCCCAGCACGTATTCGCCGGCGCCGGCCTGGCGGCAGGGCTTGCTGCCGCTGTGGGTGTAGGCGCCGATGTTCTGGTGCAGCGCGTCCATGTAGGCCCAGCCCTTGGCCTCGCCCATCAGCTGCAGCCAGGCCGAGACCATCAGGTAGCCGGTGCCCGACGAGGCCGGGTGCGGCATGGTGATCTGGCCCTTGTAGGCCGGCAGCGTCAGGTCGGCCCAGCTGGCGGGCTTGGGCAGGTTCTTCTTGCTGGCCTCCACGGTGTTGAAGCAGATCGCCGACGACCACACGTCCATGCCCACCCAGGTGGGCGGGTTGCGCGGGTCGCGCATGGCCGGCTTGATCTGCTCCAGGCCCTTGGGCGCATAGGGCAGCAGCAGGCCTTCCTTGTCGAGCAGCATCAGCGAGGTGGCGGCCAGGCCCCACACCACGTCGGCCTGCGGGTTGGCCTTCTCGGCCAGCAGCTTGGCGGTGACGATGCCGGTGGAGTCGCGCACGAACTTCAGCTCGACGGCCGGGTTCTGCTTTTCGAACGCCTCCTTGTAGGCCTTGATCTGGTCGGCCTCGAGCGCGCTGTACACCAGCAACTCGGTGCGGCCCTGGGCCATCGCCATGGGTGCCAGCGCGGCCGCGGCCAGCAGGGCCAGCAGGCTGCGGCGGGCCCGGGGCGACGCCAGGCACGGGATGATCGAGGTCAGGGCATTCACGCGAGGGACTCCGGTGTCATGAACGGGTCATTCTGGAAAGCCAGCATGACCTCACCGTGACGATGCCCCCGCCCCTGCCAACCCTGGACGAGCTGTTCGATCTGCTGCACCAGCGCGGCCACGAGCAGTACGACGGTGAGGCCGTGAGCCATCTTGCGCATGCGCTGCAGTGCGCCACGTTGGCGCTGCGCGCTCAGGCCGGTGATGCGCTGGTCACGGCCGCGCTGCTGCACGACATCGGCCACCTGGTGCATGGCCGCCGCGGCACGCCGTCGGCCGAGGGCCTGGACGACTGGCACGAGGTGCTGGGCGCCGAGGTGCTGGCGCCGCTGTTTCCGGCCACGGTGAGCGAGCCGGTGCGCCTGCATGTGCGCGCCAAGCGCGCGCTGGCGGCCAACCCCGGCTACCGGCAGGTGCTGTCGGCCGATTCGCAGCGCAGCCTGGCGCTGCAGGGCGGGCCGATGGGCACGGCCGAGGCGCAGCTGTTCCTGCAGTGTGCGCATGCCGACGCCGCCATCCGCCTGCGGCGCTGGGACGACTCGGCCAAGTCGCCGCGACTGGCCACGCCGCCGCTCGAGCAATTCGAGGCCATCGCCCGGCGCTGCGCACGGCCGGCCGTGGCCGAGGCCTTCAGCGGCTACTGACCGCCGCCGCGGGCGGTGCGCGGCCGCGCCATACCGCGTGATGCCGCGCCAGTGGCGCGGTATGCTGGACGCCCGCCCCGCCCGTGCATGGAGTTGATCGCCATGGCCACTGCCCGCCCCTACACCACCACGGCCGCCAGCGCCCTGGAACTCGACGGCCGCTTTGCCGGCTGGCTGCGCAGCCTGCAGCCGCCCGGCTACCGCGTGAGCCAGGCCGTGGTGCCCACCGGCCCGGGCGCAGCCGGGCGCCTGGCCGCAATGGTGAAGATCACCGAGATGAGCGGCGAGTTCATGCTGGGCCGCCGCGACGCCCTGCTGGACTGGGCGCTGTCACTGCCCGAGGCGCGGCCCGAGGCGAGAACCGGTGCGGCGCTGCTGCTGGACTTGAACATGCGCGTCGTGCGCCGCATTGCCTGGACCGAGGGCCTGGTCACCGCGCTGCAGCTGCCCACGCTGGACGCCACCAGCAAGCTGCCCTTCACCATCGGCCTGCGCTGGCAACCGGAAACCGTGGCCTATCCCAAGGCCGAGGGCACCAGCCCGCCCGGTGCTGTGGTGGCGCAGAAGAAGGGGCCGATGCTGGGCAACTTCCGCGTCGGCGGCCTGCCGTTTGACGGCCGCCATGTGCTGCGCGTGGCCCTGCCCACCGTGAGCGCCACGGTGGCCGAGGAAAGCCACGGCCATGCCCACCTGCCCACCCGCCACCGCACCAGCATCGACCTGGGCGAGGTGCGGCTGGATTTCGCGGTGACCGTGCGCGACGAGCTGCTGGCCTGGGTGGGCAAGGTGATCGCCAACGGCGTGATCGACGACAGCGACTACCTCACGCTGGCCATCGAACTGCTCGACAACAGCCAGAAGAAGGTGCTGGGCACGATCACGCTGCACGGCTGCAGCCTGCTGGGCTACGACGAATCCGCGCTGGGCCGCGGCAGCGACACGATGCCCACGGTGTCGCTGCGCCTGGGCATCGGGCAGTTCGAGATGACGTTGGCCGGCTGAGCCAGGCGCGCAGCGCGCGTCGCGCCTGTCCCCCCGGCGGGCGTTCAGCCCCTCGGGGCGGCCTGGCAGGACGGCGCCCCTGGCCGTCGCCGACAATGCGCGCCCGCCTTCCGCAGCCCGTCCCCCCGCCCACCGCCATGCGCATCGCCGACCTTCTTGACCGACTGCACACGCTGGGCGCCGGCCCGGCCCATGTGCAGCGCGTGCTGCGCCACTGGGCCCAGGCCGCCACGCACGACCGCGGCGCGCACGCGCCCGAGCACTTCTACCCCCAGGCGCTGCAGGCGGCCCTGCCCGGCCTGCGCGATGAACTGGCCGGCCTGGCGCGCCTGCAGGC
>CAYPDO010000110.1:0-10226 GCA_964409495.1 uncultured Bordetella sp. | reverse complement strand
ACCGCCGCGTGTTCGGCGAGGCACCAGGCCGTGTCATCGGCGTGGGCGTGCTCACCGATGGCGACGCGCTGAAGACCGACCACGACGCCTGGTACGGCGACATCTCGATCAGCTGACCCCCCCGAAGCGGCTGCTGGGTTGCGGTGGTGCGTTGCCGCAAGGCCTCGCGAGGGCTGTGCCTATGCCGCCCGGGTAAGCGGCAGCCTGGCGCTGACCGACAGGCCGGGCTGGGCTGTGGCGATGTCCAGCCGCCCGCCATGCGATTGCGCCACCAGGCGGCTGAGGTACAGGCCCAGGCCCACGCCGCCACGCTCACGGCTGCGCGCCGCGTCGGGCCGGAAGAAGGGCTCGGCCAGGCGTGAGCGCGTGGCCTCGTCCACGCCCGGGCCGTGGTCACGCACCACCAGGCGCACGCCGTCGCCCTCGGCGGCAGTGCTCAGCTGCACCGGCGTGCCGCCGCCGTGGCGCAGCGCGTTGTCCAGCAGGTTGCGCAGCAGCAGCTGCATGCGCACACGGTCCAGCGCCAGCATGGGCAACGCAGGCGCCAGGTTCAGCGCCACGCCACGGTCGGCGAACTCGGCCGCCACCAGCTCGCGGGCCAGCGTGTTCACATCGGTGGGCTCGCGCTGCAGCGTGGCGTCGCCGCGCGCCAGCCGCTCGCTTTCCAGCAGGTCGGCGATCAGGTCGCGCATGGCGGCCAGGTCACGCAGCAGCGCATCGCGTTCGGGGCCTTCGGCCACCAGCTCGGCGTTCAGCCGCGCGCGGGTCAACGGCGAACGCAGTTCGTGGCTGATGGCCAGCAGCAGGCCGCGCTGGCCTTCGAGCATGCGGTTCAGGCCCTCGGCCATGGCGTTGACCTGGCCGGCCAGATCGCCCAGTTCGTCGCGGCGGCGCTGCGGAATGGGCTGCGAGAAATCGCCCGCGCCATAGCGCTGCGCGCCGGCGCGGATGTCGTCGAGCGGGCGGAACAGGTGGCGCACATAGGCAAAGGCCAGCGCGGTGAGCGCCAGCAGCCCGGCCAGCGTGGCCCAGCCGAACCATACCGGGCGCTGCGGCCACTGCAGGCTGCCCACGCCGAACACGATGCGGTGGCCGTCGGCGCTGTGGCGGGTGAGCAGGGTGCGCACCATCTCGTCGCGCGGGGACGAGCCATCGCCGGCGTGGTCGTGCAAACGCGGGCGGTCGGGGTGCGAATCCCAGTGCAGCCGCGGCCCGTCGATGCGGATGGCCACCGGCAGGCGCTGGGTGATGGCCTGGGCGCGCGCCAGGTCGGGCGGGTTGCCGATCTCGGCGGCCAGGCGGTCCACGTAGTCGGCGATCAGCGGCAGCGCCACGCCACGCCAGCCGGTGGAAAACACCTGGCGCGTGCCGGCCACGAACACTGCGGTGGTGGCCAGCGCCAGCAGCGCGAACAGCGCCGCCAGCCGCCAGCGCAGCGAATGGCTGAGCCGGCCGCGCAGCGTGCGCGGCGCGCGCTCGGGGTGGCGCGGGCGAAAGTGCATCAGGCGCCCGGGCCGTGCGGCATGGCGATGGCCCCGGTGGCCGGCGCCGCAGGTGGCACCGGCAGCGGCGCGAGCGCCAGCGCATAGCCGGCGTTGCGCAGCGTCTTCACCGCCGCCAGCGGCTCCAGCTTGCGCCGCAGCCGGCTGACCAGGATGTCGACCGCGCGCGTGGCCAGATCGGCCTCGCGGCCACGCAGGCGGTTGAGGATGTCGTCGCGGTGGAACACGCGCTGCGGCTCGCGCGCCAGCATCAGCAGCAGCTCGTACTCGGTGCCGGTGAGCGGCACCGGCTCGCCCAGGCGCTGCACCTCGCGGCGCGCGGTGTCGATGCACAGGCCGTCGAACCACAGCATGGCCGCCGCGGCCGGTGCGGCGCTGGCCGCCGGCGGTGCCAGCGGCCGCGCGCGGCGCAGGATGGTTTGCAGCCGCGCCGCCAGCTCACGCGGCTCGAAGGGCTTGGGCAGGTAGTCGTCGGCGCCCAGTTCGAGGCCCACCACGCGGTCGGTGAGGTCGCCGCGCGCGGTGAGCATCAGGATCGGGATGTCGCTGCTGGCGCGCAGCTGGCGGCACAGCGCAAAGCCGTCCATCTCGGGCAGCATCACGTCGAGGATCACCGCGTCGATGCCGCCTTCGGCCAGCCGCGCCAGGCCCGCGCTGGGCCGCAGCGCCACTTCCAGCGCCAGGTCAAAGCGCTTCAGGTAGGCCGCCAGCGGCGGGCCGAGCCCGGCATCGTCGTCGATCAGCAGAATGCGGTGCATGGGGCCTGCATCGTCGCACGGCCGGGCGTCGCCCAGGCCGGCGCATGGCTCACAGCCACCGCCGCACGTCCTGGGCGTAGTCACGCCACCAGCCGCCGAAACGCTGCGCCAGGCGCGCCTCCTCCTGGGGCAGTTGCACACGGTCGAACCACAGCACCAGTGCCAGCCCGGCCAGGCCCAGGCTGAGCGATTGCGCCGCCAGCGCCCAGCCGGCCAGGGCCACCAGGCCGCCCAGCGCCATCGGGTGGCGGCCCAGCGCATACGGGCCGTCGTCCACCAGGCGCTGCGGCGGCGCACCGGGCGCGATGGCCACGCCGGCCCGGTGCAGCGTGCGCGCGGCCCAGCTCACCCAGCCCAGGCCCAGCAGCATCAGCCCCGAGCCGGTGGCGGCCAGGGCCTGGCCCGCGCTGGGCAGGGCCAGCCACAGGGTGACGCCCGACATGGCTCAGCCGCCCCAGCGGTGGCCGTGGCGGCCACGGGCCATGACGTCGCGCAGCTTCTGCTGCTGCTCGGGCTTCAGGCTGTCGTAGAAGTCGGCCGCCGCCACCATCACCTTGGGCGCGCCGTCGCGCAGCGCGCCGGTCTTGGCGTCCAGCAGGGCCTGGCCCCTGGTGCGGTCGAACTGCGGGCCGGCGATCAGCGCCTGGAACTCGGCGCGGGGGGTGCTGCCGGCGTCGCCCATCAGTGCGCGGCGCTGCGCGGCCATGGCCTCGGCCAGGCCGTTGAGCTTGGCCTGCTGGGCGGCGTCCAGGTCCAGCTCACGGCTGGCGCGTTGCACGATGCGCTCGCGCATCTGCGCGGCATCGGCCTCGCTGGCCGGCCAGCCCTGGTGCATGCGGTGGCCGCAGGCGGCCAGGCCGCCGAACACCAGGCCCAGGCCGGCCAGGCCGATCAGGCTGCGTCGAATCCAGGTCTTCATCGTCGATCTCCCACGGGGTTGGAACATGGACGTGATGGTGTCGGCCGGCGCCCGGCGCGTCCTTTCACCGCGGTATCGGCGTGTTTCGTTTCTTTTCAGCCTGCGGCCCTGGGTATGCTCGCGCCCCGTGAATGCCCCCCTGCCCTGTGCCGACGCGCCACCCGCCCCTGCGCTTGCCGATCTGGCGCTGATCCACCTCGATGCCGATGTGATCGTGGCCGACAAGCCCGCCGGCCTGCTGTGCGTGCCCGGCCGCGGCCCCGACAAGGCCGACTGCCTGGCCACCCGCGTGGCCACCCGCTGGCCCGGCGCCAAGCCGGCGCACCGGCTGGACATGGGCACCTCGGGCCTGGTGGTGTTTGGCCGCCACGCCGCCGCGCACCGTGCGCTGTCGATGGCCTTTGCCGCGCGCCAGGTGGCCAAGCGCTACGAGGCCGTGGTCGCCGGCCTGCCGGCGCACGATGCCGGCGAGATCGACCTGCCGCTGATCTGCGACTGGCCCAACCGGCCGCGCCAGATCGTCGACCACACCACCGGCAAGCCCTCGCAGACGCGCTGGCGCGTGATCACGCGCGACCCGGACGCCGGCACCACGCGCCTGGCGCTGGAGCCCATCACCGGCCGCTCGCACCAACTGCGCGTGCACCTGGCCAGCATCGGCCACCCGATCCTGGGTGACGACCTGTACGCCCCGCCCGACTGGCTGGCCGCCGCGCCGCGCCTGCTGCTGCATGCCTGCACACTGCAGTTGCCAGCGCTGGAATGGCCGGCGCGGCAGCGGCCGGCCACGGCCGCGGCGGGCGACGGCACCATGGCCGACGCCAACGCCGTCAACCGCGCCGGCCCCTGGCAGTTTGCCAGCCCCACCCCGTTCTGACGAACCTGCCCAAGCCGCCACCCGCCATGCGCCAAGACGTGCCCCTCGCCCAGGCCAGCCGCCTGCTCAACCACGGCCCCACGGTGCTGGTCAGCGCCGCGCATGGCGGCCAGCGCAATGTGATGGCCGCAGCCTGGGCCATGCCGCTGGATTTCCAGCCGCCCAAGCTGGCGGTGGTGATCGACCAAGCCACCTTCACCCGCCGGCTGATCGAGGCCAGCGGCGAGTTTGCGCTGATGGTGCCCGGCGGTGACCAGGCCGACCTCACCGTGACCGTGGGCAACAGCAGCGGCCAGGCGCTGGCCGAGGCCGATCCGGCCACTGACAAGTTCGCCGCGCTGGGCATCGCCCACTTCGCGGCGCAGCGCATCGGCGCGCCGCTGGTCGAGGGCTGCCTGGCCTGGCTGGAATGCCGCGTCATCGCCTGGCCTGACCTGACCGCGGCGCACGACCTCTACCTGGCCGAGGTGGTGGCGGCGCAGGCCGATGCGCGCGTGTTCCATGGCGGGCGCTGGCATTTCGACGCCGCGCCGCCGGCACTGCGCAGCCTGCACCACCTGGGCGGCGGGCAGTTCGTGCTGCCAGGGGCTGGCGTGACGGGTGAGCGGCGCGGCTGACAGGCGCCTGGCCGGGCGGGCTGACGGGCGGGGGGCCGCGCCGCCGACTCAGTGCGAACCCAGCGGCTCGGTGCGGTGGCCGGGTGCGGCTTGCGCCCAGCCCGCGGGCAGCGCGTGCAGCACGCGGGCGGCGTCCAGCGAACGGATGGCCACGGCCTCGTCAGCCGGGATGCGGCCCTGGGCCATCAGCGCCTCGTAGCGCAGCGCCGACACACGCAGGAAGGACGCGAAATTGCCCACCGCGCCGCGCGCGGCCACCAGTTCGTCGTACAGCTTCTCGATCAGCTGCACCACGCCCAGGCCATCGCGCGCGGCGATCTCCTCCAGCACCTGCCAGAACAGGTTTTCCAGCCGGATGCTGGTGACCACGCCATGCAGGCGCACCGAGCGCGTGCGGCTGTCGTAGCTGTGCGGATCGGCGTTGATGAACACCTCACACATGGCGGCTCCTGGCAAGTGGGGAATGAGGCTGCGCGATATCCGGCAACTCTAGCGGAGCGCGGCAGGCGGGGCGGCGGGCCGGGTGCCCCAGCTCAGGCGTCGATGCGCGTGCCCAGCACCTTCAGGAACTGCGCGATCCAGGCCGGATGGGCAGGCCAGGCCGGGGCCGTGACCAGCTTGCCGTCGGTGACCGCCTGGTCGACCGCGATGCCGCAGAACTCGGCGCCGGCCAGCTCCACCTCCACCTGGCAGGCCGGGTAGGCCGACACGCGGCGGCCCTTGATCATGCCGGTGGCGGCCAGCAGCTGCGCGCCATGGCACACCGCGGCCACCGGCTTGTCGGCGGCCAGGAAGTGGCGCGTGATCTCGACCACGCGGCTGTTCAGGCGCAGGTACTCGGGCGCGCGGCCGCCGGGGATCAGCAGCGCGTCGTAGGCCTCGGGCCGCACATCGGCGAAGCTGGCATTGAGCACGAAGCGGTGGCCGGGCTTCTCGCTGTAGGTCTGGGCGCCGTCGAAATCGTGCACCGCGGTGTGGATCCAGTCGCCGGCCTTCTTGTCGGGCGCCACCGCATGCACGGTGTGGCCCACGGCCTGCAGCGCCTGGAAGGGCACCATGGTTTCGTAGTCTTCGGCGAAATCGCCGCACAGCATCAGGATCTTGCAGGGCATGGCGGGGCTCCTCTGGCAGGCATCAACGCATCGCTGCGGCCACCCGGCCGCCGCGTGCGCCGATTCTTCCGAGCCCGCCCCGCCATCGGGTAGCAGCCGGTTGTGACCGGGCCTCGGGATTTGCCCGGGCCGGTCTGCCGCGCCGGCCTCGCGGCCCTGGAGCGCTAGGGCGCCGAGGCCGCCGGGCCCGGCGGCACCAGCAGCCGCGCCGCGAAATCGCGTGGCGCCACATACTGCAGCACGCCGCGCTGGCCGGCACGCACGCTGGCGGCCAGGCCACGGTCGGGGTAGAGCAGGCGCAGCACGCCGTCGGCATCGGCCTGCACCTGGGCCGGTGCGCCGAAACGCTCGCGCAGGTCGGCCTCGCCCAGGCGCAGCGCCGGGATGAAGCTCAGGCCGGCCAGCGGCGCGCGGCGGGCCTCGTCGCGGTCGGCCGCGCGCAGCGTGAAGCGGCGCACGCCGCCTTCCATCGGCTCGGAGTGCTCGACCCGGGTGCGCCAGCGCAGCAGCGTCTCGCGTGGCACGTCGAAGGCCAGCACCAGCCGGCCGCTGACGAAACCGGCGTTCATCGGCTCGACCAGCGCCTCCAGCGAGCCCACCTCGCCCAGGCGCGCCACCAGGGCCAGCTGCAGGTGGTCACCGAAACGTGCCTCGGCCTGGGCCAGGGTGTCGCGGCCCAGCGTCAGGCCGAAGACCTGCGAGCGTCCGTCGCCCAGTGCCCGCACCTGCCAGGGCAGGTTGGCATCGGCCGCGTCGGCGCGTGCGGCACCGGCCGCCGCGCGCCCCCCCAGGTGCAGCAGCGGCAGCGCGGCTGCCACCAGCAGCACCGCCAGGCCCAGGCCGGCAGCGATCACGAACGGGTGCTTGATCCAGGATGTCATGCGTCCGGATTGTCGGCGTCCCGCGCCGGCGCGCGCGGCGTATGCTGCTGCGCCATGACAAGCCACCTCTACATCGTCACCGGTTCGTCGCGTGGCCTGGGTGCGGCGCTGGCCGGCCAGCTGCTGCAGCCCGGCCACCGGCTGCTGGGCATGGCGCGCGGCAGCAATGCCGCCTTGCAGGCGCTGGCCCAGGCCAATGGCGTGCCGCTGACGCAGTGGACGCTGGACCTGGCCGACGCACCGGCCGCCGCGCTGCGGCTGGAGCGCTGGCTGGCCGGGCTCGACCCCGCCGAGATGGCCAGCGCCACGCTGATCAACAACGCCGGCGTGCTGGGCCAGCCCGGCGCGCTGGACGAGGTGCCGCTGGCCACGCTGTCGCTGGCCATCCGTGCCGGGCTGGAATCGGCCCTGCTGCTGAGCGCCGCCTTCCTGGCCGGCACGGTGCGCTGCAGCGGCCCGCGCCGCATCATGAACATCTCGTCGGGCCTGGGCCGGCGCGCCATGGCCGGCAGCGCCGCCTACTGTGCGGCCAAGGCCGGCATGGACCATTTCAGCCGCGCCGTGGCACTGGAGCAGGCCCGCCGCGCCAACGCCGCGCGCATCGTGTCGATCGCGCCGGGCGTGGTCGACACCGACATGCAGGCCGAGCTGCGCGGCGCCGATGCCGCGCTGTTCCCCGAGCAGGCGCGCTTCGCGCAGCTGCATGCCGCCGGCCAGCTGACCAGCCCGGCCGACTGCGCCGAACGCCTGCTGCGCTACCTGGGCCGGCCCGATTTCGGCGCCGAGCCGGTGGCCGACATCCGCGACCTCTGAGCCGATGCCCGCGCGCCAGGCGGTGGTGTTCACCGGCCACATCGTCGATCTGCCGGGCCGCACGCCGCCGCGGTTTCCGGCGTCGATGGTGCCGGCCGCGGCGGCGCGCATCGCCACCGCGCTGGCTGCGCTGGACGCCGGCACCGGCGATCTGGCGCTGACCCAGGGCGCCGCCGGTGGCGACCTGCTGTTCATCGAGGCTGCGCAGGCCTGCGGCATGCCGGTGCAGCTGCTGCAGCCCTTTGCCGAGGCGCAGTTCCTGGCCGCCTCGGTGCTGCCGCACGGCGAGGCCTGGCTGGCGCGTTATGCCGCGATGCGGGCGCGGCTGGACGCGTCGCACCCGATCCTGGCGGCGCCGGCGGTACTGGGCGCGCTGCCCGAGGGCGCCGACACCTACGAGCGCTGCAACCAGTGGCTGCTGGACCACGCCCGGTCCCAGGCCGGCAGCACGGCCGGCGTGCACCTGATCGCGCTGTGGAACGGCGACGGCGGCGACGGCCCCGGCGGCACCGCGCACATGGTGCGCACGGTGCGCGCACAGGGCGGGCTGGTGACGGTGATCGACACCCGCAGCCTGGCGGATTGAACGTGCCCGGCGTCACCGGCGCGGCACGCCCGCGCCCCTAGAATCCGCCGCTCTGCCCCGCTGCCGGCCGGCGCCCACGAGGCGCGCGCGCCTGCTCCCTGCCGTCACCTCCCCCACCCCGCCGGATGACCCTCTACCGCCTGATCGGTGGCTTCGTGCGCCGCCACTGGCGCGCCTATGCCGCGTCGGCGGCCATGCTGGCCACCATCGCCGTGCTCACCGTGTGGCTGCCGCGGCAGATCGGCCAGATGGTCGACGGCCTGGTGGCCCAGCGCCTGACCGGCCCGGCGCTGTGGCGCGAGATCGGCTGGCTGCTGGCCGCCGGCGTGGGCATCTACTTCATGCGTGTGGCCTGGCGCCAGGTGCTCTACGCCGCGGCCTACCGCATGGGCATGGAGCTGCGCAACCAGCTCTACCGCCAGTGGGTGCTGCAGGGCCCGCGCTTCTACCAGCGCCACCGCACCGGCGACCTGATGGCCCTGGCCACCAACGATGTGGATGCGGTGGAAATGGCCGCCGGCGAGGCCCTGCTGGCCGGCTTCGACGGCACCCTGACCCTGGTGCTGGTGGTGGCCACGATGACGCTGGGCGTCGACTGGCGCCTGGCGGCCATGGTGCTGCTGCCCTTTCCGCTGATGGCCTGGAGCTTCTGGTGGATCTCGCACCATGTGCACGAGGCCTCGCGCGGCGCCCTCGGTGCCTTTGGTGCGCTCAATGACCAGGTGCAGGAAAGCCTGTCCGGCGTGCGCACGCTGCGCGCGCTGGGGCTGGAGGCGCGCAGCAGCACGCAGTTCGGCAAGCTGGCCGGCCAGGCGGCCGACACCAGCCTGCGCGCGCAGCGCTGGGAGGCCGCCTACGAGCCGGCGGTGGGCCTCACGCTGAGTGCCGCCACGGTGCTGGCGCTGGGCTATGGCGGCCTGCTGGTGTGGCGCGGCGAGATCAGCGTGGGCCAGCTCACCAGCTTCGGCCTGTACCTGGGCCAACTGATCTGGCCGATGTTTGCCGCCGGCTGGGTGCTGGCGCTGATGGAACGCGGCCGTGCCGCCTGGGCCCGGCTGGCGCCGGTGCTGGCCGAGCCGCCGGCCATCGACGACCACGGCACGGTGGCCATGGTGACGCCCGGCACGCTGCAGGCGCAGAACCTGCGCTTCCACTACCCCGATGCCGGCGCGGCGGCGGCAAACGTCGCCACCGGCGCCCCGCACGCGGCGCTGGACGGCGTGAGCTTCACGCTGCCGCCCGGCGGCACGCTGGGCATCGTGGGCCCCACCGGCGCCGGCAAGAGCACGCTGCTGAAGCTGCTGATGCGGCAGTGGACGCCGCAGCAGGGCCTCATCACCTGGGGCGGTGCGCCGTTGTCCGGGCACACGCTGGCCGCGCTGCGCCAGGCCCAGGCCTGGGTGGCGCAGGAGCCCTTCCTGTTCTCGGCCACCGTGACCGAGAACATCGCGCTGGTGTGCCCGCACGCCGACCGGGCGCGGATCGAGGCCGTGGCCCGCCTGGCCGCGGTGCACGAGGACATCGCCCGCCTGCCCCAGGGCTACGACACCCCGGTGGGCGAGCGCGGCGTCACGCTGTCGGGTGGCCAGCGCCAGCGCGTCGCCATCGCCCGTGCGCTGCTGGCCGATGCGCCGCTGCTGCTGCTCGACGATGCGCTGTCGGCGGTGGACACCGAGACCGAGGCGCGCATCCTGGCCGCGCTGCGCGGCGCGCGCCAGCAGGCGGTGCCGGCCGGCGGCGTGCCGCGCAGCACGGGGATCGTGAGCCCCCGCCTGTCCACCCTGCTCGATGCCGACCAGATCCTGGTGCTGCGCCATGGCCGCGTCACCGAGCGCGGCACGCATGCCGAGCTGCTGGCGCTCGGCGGCTGGTATGCCACGCAGTGGCGGGTGCAGCAGCTCGAAGCCTCGCTGGCGGCCGACGAGGCCGGCACGGGCGCCGCCCCGCCCCCTGGAGATGCCGATGGCCCCGCTGCCTGAGCACCGCCCGCCCGAGCGCCGGGAGCGCCGCGCCGCGCTGGCCCTGCTGGTGCGCGCTGCCGCGCCCGAGCTGCCGCTGCTGCGCGGCGCGCTGGTGTGGCTGGTGATCGCCGCCGGCCTGGAGGCGCTGGGCCCGGTGCTGGGCAAGGCCTTCATCGACCGCCACCTGCTGCCGCGCGATG
>CAYPDO010000109.1:4575-10259 GCA_964409495.1 uncultured Bordetella sp. | reverse complement strand
CCCAGCACCTGGTTCAGCGCCAGGGCCAGGGCGGTGGCGTCGATGTCGATGGCCAGCGCGGCGGTGGTGCCATCGACATGCCGCGTCTGGCCGTCCACCGTGATGTCGCCCTGCAGGCGCAGCATGAACTGGCCGCTGGCGCCGCGCAACTGCAGCTGCCACTGCGCGGTGGCCGCACCCATGCCCAGGCCGGTGATCGAATCGGGCGCCAGCACCAGCGCGCCGCCTTCGCTGCGCGCGCTGTCGTCCAGCGTGAGCTGGTTCGTGCCGCCGCCGCCGGCCACGCTGAGCAGGCCGCCCAGCGCATCGGCACGACCCTGGGCGCCGGTGACGCTGACCGTGTCGTCGCCCTCGCCGAGGTCGAGCACGGTGTGGCCGCCCAGGGTGTCGATGCGGATCTGGTCGGCGCCGGCGCCGCCACGGATCACCGTGCTGCCGGCATGGGTGGACTGCACCGTCAGCTGGTCGCTGCCCTGGCCCAGCTCGATCTGCAGGGCCTCGATGTTGCGGTAGCTGATGCCGCCGGCCACCACGCGGCCGGCGATCACCGTGTCGGGGCCCATGCCCAGGCCGCTGAGGCGATCGGCCGTGAGCACGCCCACGTCATCCACCGGGCTCAGGCCGTTGTGCACCGTGAGCGTGTCCACCTGCTCGGCCTCGCGCACGCCCAGGTTGGGGTTCACGGCCTGGAAGAAGTAGTCGCTGCCGGCGGCCGGCAGGCGGCCAGCCCAGGCCTGGTTGAACACCACGGTGTCGTAGACCACGGTGGCATAGACCTGGGCCGCGGCATCGGCCTCCACCCGGCTGGCCAGGGCGCGCAGCATGTCCATGGCCGACCAGCCGGCCACGGCGGGCTCGGTGTAGGTGTTGCCGCCGACGCTCAGCGCGTAGGCACCATTGGCGTCCACCGTCACCGCCAGGCTGCTGGCCACCGCGCCGTCGCTGCGCGACTTCACGGCGATGCGGCTGCCCAGCAGCGCGGTGGCGTCGAGCAGGCTGCCGGCCTGGCGCGTGAGCGGATCCACCACGCCGAAGCGGTAGCCGCCGCCATCGATGCGCGGATCGAAGCCGGGCATCTCGCCGCGCAGCGGATCGGTGTAGCTGGCGTCCAGATCGGTCAGCGTGGCCAGGCCGGCCAGGCTGCCGGCGCTGCTGAGCGTGCCGTCGATCTGCGGGTTGTTGTTCTCGCCCGGCAGCATCAGCGGATCGCGCAGGTAGCGGTCGATGCTCAGGCGCACGCCGCCGTCGATGGTGACCGGCCCGCGCAGCGCGTTCACGCGCTGCTGGTCCAGCGTGGCGATGAGCTTCATGTCGCCACCGTCGCGCAGCGCGTCGTCGATGCCGAACACATCCACCTGCTGCGCCGTCTGCCAGTTGGCCGCGGAGAAGCGCAGCTGCGCCGTGATGCTGGCGCCACCCTGGCTGACGGCACGATCGGGCGCGCCGCTCACCGTCTGCGCCAGGGCCAGCGTGGCGGCCACGGCCTGGCCGTCGCTGCGGGTGACGGTGAGCACCCGGCCCTGCACGCTGATGCTGTAGCCGCTGCCGACGCCACTGCCACTACCCAGGCTGGCGGCCAGGGCCTGGGCGATGGCGGCCAGGTCTTCGCCATGGGCCACCACATGCGACAGCAGCACCGGGCTGGCCGAGGCCACGGCCGGCAGCGCCAGCGTGAGCTGCCAGCGCTCGCCCACGGCGGCCTCGCCGCCCAGATCGATGGCGGTGCTGGCCTCCACGCGCGCCAGGCCGCTGGCGCCGGCATCGGCCGTCAGGCTGAACACCTGGCCATCGGTGCGCGTGATGCTCAAGACGCGGTTGCGGCTGCTGGCCGTGAAGCCGGCCTGGGCGATCTGCGCCTGCAGCGCGGCGCTCACGCTGGCCAGGGTGTCGCCGGCCAGCACGGTGGTCTGGTAGCGCGTGCCGGCCAGCGTGATGGCCCAGACCTCGCCCAGCACCGCGCTGCCGCTGAAGGTGACGCTGCGCGTGGTGCTGACCGCCGCGCTGCCGGCGCTGTGCGGCAGCACCTGCAGCGTGGCAACAAAGCGCTGCGGCCCGCCCACACCGGCACGGGTGTAGGTCTCGATCGTGAAGGCCTCGCCGTCCGGCGCCACGCTGAACGCGGCGTAGGCGCCGTGCCCGAACAAGGCGTCGAGCTGCGTGCTCATGCGCCCGGCAATGCTGGCCAAGGTGTCGCCGCTGCCGCTGCTGACGCGTGTCACCTCGGCGCCGTCGATGGACAGCACCCAGTCCTCGCCAGCGGCCACCGGGCCGCTGAGCTGCACCCGCGCCTGCTGCGTGCCCACCTGCACCTGCACGCCGCTGGCCAGGCCGTGGTTGGCGGCGGCGTCGAAGGCCAGCGCCGCGTTGTAGGTGGGCGTGATTTGCGGCGTGACGTTCACCACCAGGCCATCGGCGCCGGGATCGCGGCTCAGGCCCACGGTGTAGAAATCGTTGACCGGCTGGTAGGTGCCGAAGCGCTCGCGCACGCTGTAGCTGAACTGCAGGCTGTCGCCGGCAGCCGGCGGCGTGCCGAGCTGGCGGTCCAGCGTGTAGGTCTGGGTGGCCGCGTCATAGGCCATCACCTCGGCCTTGCCGTCGCTGAAGGCCAGGTCCATGCCCACCAGGTTCACTGCGCTGGGGTTCACCGCGTGGCGCTGCATCGACACGTTCAGCTGGTAGGTGCTGCCGGCGTACACGCCCTGCACGCGGTCGCTGAACACGCTGGTGTCGGCGTAGTCGATCAGCGAGCCGACGCGCAGCGTGTAGGTGCCGGCCCGCGTGATGTCGAGCAGCACCATCGGGTCGGCGATGGACTGGCTGCCGGCATCGGGTCGGGGGCCCGTGACCAGGCTGTTGTTCTTGTCGGCCGTGTAGCTGCGGGCGCCCACGGCGGCATCGGCCGGCACGGCCGACAGCACGCCGAAATCCTGCGCCGCCGTGATCTGCAGCGTGGGGCTGACGGTGAACGCATGGCGCTGCAGTTCGCCGTTGCTGTCGTAGGCGTAGCTGCCGCCTTGCACCAGATCGGCATGGTCGATGTCGAGCAGCAGGTAGACATGGTCGCCGCCCACGCCCACCAGGGGTTGCTTGAAGCCGGTGAACCAGCGATTCGTGGCGCCGGTGTTCAGGCTGATGTCGATGCGGGCGGTGTCGGTGCTGTGGCGGCTGGCCACCAGCAGGCCGCCGCTTTCGGCGTTGATGCGCTCGGCCAGGGCCAGCGCCAGCGCGGGCACGCTCTGGCCCGGCCCGGCATTGACGGCATAGGTCTGGCCGTGAAGCGTGACCGACCAGCGCTCGCCCAGCGCGGGCGCCTGACTGTTGTCGAGCACCAGGCTGATGGCGGTGTAGCGCGCGCCGGCATCGCTGGTGGGCGGCACCGGCTGGCTGGCGCTGCGCTGCTGGGTGGCCGGGTCCACGGCCAGCTCGGCGCCATCGGCGGCGGCCAGGCGCAGCTGTTCGGGGTGGCTGGGCACCGCGCTGGCCTGGGTGCCGATGGCGTTCTTCAGCGCATCGCGCACCGTTTCCAGCGTGCCGGCGCCGGTGATCGCATGGGCCACGCCGCCCACGTTGATGCGCCAGCGGTCGGTGCTGTCCTGGCCATTGCCGAAGGTGTCCAGCGTGACGGTCTGCGCCCAGTCGATGCGCGCGGTGGCGCTGCCGGCTGCGGTCGCGCCGTTCTTCGTGGGCGGGGTGTAGCTGCCGCTGAGCGCCGGCGCACTGCTCGTGCCCAGCTGCACATCGACCACGCGCGCGCCCAGCGCCAGCACGGCATGGCCGCTGCCCAGCTGGGTGTCGAGCAGGCCGGCCAGCGTGCCGGCCAGGGTGCCGACGGCCTGGCCGCTGCCGGCGCCGCTGACCGTGTGGCTGATGCCCAGGCCGCCGGCACCGCTGAGCTGCCACTGCTCGCCGTCCAGGGCCACACCATCACCGGCTGCCAGCGTGACGGCAGCCACCGCCAGCGCGCCGTCATGGGCCAGCTGCAGCTGCAGATCGGTGCCATCGGCGCGGGTGAGCAGCAGCACCTGGCCATCCAGGCTGGCCTGGGCACCGCTGCCAGCCAGCGCGGTGTTCAGCGCCGTCACCACGCTGGCCAGCGAGGCACCGGCGGCATGGCTCACCTGGGCCAGGGTGCCGGTGGCATCCAGCACGCGCAGCTGCCAAGTCTGGGCCAGATCGGCGGGCAGCGTGAGCACGCGCGCCACGCCGCTCTGGCCGCCGGCGCTGACCGTGGTGAACTGCAGCTGGTAGCTGGCGCCGGGGCCGTGCACGAACACCGCCTCGCCCACCGCCGCCACCTGGTAGCCCGCCAGACCGGCCTGGCTGGCGATGCGCGTGCCCAGCAGGCCGCTCAGCGTGCTAGCGATGCTGGGCAGCGTGTCGCCGGCCACGGCCGCATGGCTCACGGTGTGCAGGCTGCCGCCCACATTGAGCGTCAGCGCCCAGTTCTGGCCGACCTGCGGCGTGCCGCTGAGCACCAGGCCATGCGCGCTGGGGTTGCTGACGGCCTGGTTCAGCGACACGCCGTCCAGCGGCAGGGTCTGCAGCAGCGTGGCGCTGAAGGCCGCTGCCGGCTGGGCGCCGGTGCCGTCGGTGGTGTCGAGGGTGATCTGCGCCGCGCTGACACTGAGCGTGTGGTTGGGCAGCAGATCGGCACCGCCACCGGCACCATCGCCCGCGGCATCGCGCAACTTGGCGGCCACGAAGGCCGCGGCGGTGGTGCCCGTCAGGTCTTCGCTGCCCAGCCAGGTGTAGGCCAGGCTCACGCTGCCCAGCTGCAGCGTCCAGCGCGTGCCCACGGTGGGCGCGGCATCAGCCTCGACATCGAGGCTGGCGCGCTGCTGATCGCCCTGGGCACTGCTGGTGGCGCTTTGCACCAGCGACACCGCGGCCGTGAAGCCGCCGCTGCGCGACAGGCGCAGCGCGCCGTCGCCGGTGGCCGCCGTGACCGTGATGCCGGCCGTGGCCCAGTTGTCGGCCAGGCCCCGGGCCACGTCATCGAGGGTTTCGGTGCCGGTGACGGTGTGGTCGATGTGGCCGAGCTCGCTGCCGCCCTGGCTGACCGTGAGGCGCCAGACCTGCTGGTCCACCGGCATGCCGGCCAGCTGCAGGCGCTGCAGCACCGGCGCCTGCACGCCCGTGTCGTCGAGCAGCTCGAAGGCCGTGGCGGCCTGCAGCACCAGTGCATCGCCCGCCACGCCCACCGCGTAGCCCGCGCCCAGCAGGCCGGCCAGCGTGCTGCGCAGCTGCTGGGCGATGTGGTTCTGCGCGCTCTGGCCCGAGGCCAGGGTTTCGCTGCCGGTCCAGGTGTAGCTGGCGCGCACGGCGCTGCCGCTGGCGGGCACCACGCGCACCGCCGTCACGCTGCCGGCCAGCGGCGTGCCGCTGGCGATCACCAGGTCATGCCGCGTCGGGTTGCTGCCGCTGCCCGAGGCCGGCACCAGCAGCGCCACGCCGGCCGGCGCATCGCTGCGCACCACCACGCTGCTGCCCAGCGCCTGCACCGTGGTGCCGCTCACGCCCGTGAGCTGGCCGGCCAGGCTGGTGGCGATGTTAGGCAGGAGTTCGCTGCCGGCGTTGACCACATGCACCGCGCTGGCCAGCACCTGGCCGGCACCGTCCACCAGGTTCAGCGCCCAGGCCTGGCCCACGGCCACGCTGCCGCTGAGGGTGTGCATGGCCGTGCC
>CAYPDO010000109.1:0-4475 GCA_964409495.1 uncultured Bordetella sp. | reverse complement strand
GCCAGCACGCGGCCCTGCAGCGTGGCGGCACTGGTGAGCAGGCCGGCGGTGCCGGCCGTGACGCTGCCGGCGCTGGCCGCCGTGCCCTCGGCCACCTGGCTGGCCAGCGTGAAGGCCTGCGCGCGCAGCGCGGCCGCGCTGCTGCCCAGCGTGCGCAGGCGCAGCAGCGCGGGGTCGGCCCCATCCACCTCGGCCACCACCAGGCGCGTGGCCGACTGGTTGTTCACCTGCTGGGCCAGTGCGGCCACCACATCGGCCAGGCTCTGGCCGCGCAGCACGGTGTGGCTGTAGAGGTTGCCGTTGACGGTGACCGACCAGGCCTCGCCGCGGTGCGGGTTGCCCGAGAAGCCCAGCGTGGCCGCGCTCCAGCGCGCCTGGCTGGCGGCAGCCGGCGTGCCGCTCAGGCTGAGGCTGCCATCGCGGTTGCTGCCGCTGCGCTCGAAGCCCACGCTGAAGGCCGTGGCATGGCCCACCGCAATGCTGCTGCCGGTGGCCGTGGCGGTGAAGCCGGCACCCAGATTCCAGATCTGCTGGGCCAGCGCGCTGGCGATGTCGGCCAGGCCCTCGCCGCCGCTGGTGGTGATGCTGGCCGGCGGCTGCCCGCCCAGTTTCAGCGTCCACACCTCGCCGGCCTGCACCGTGCCGCTGCGCGCCAGGCCCAGCGTCACCTGCTGGAAGCTGACCGTGCCGGCGTCGCTGGCCGACACCACGCCGCTCTTGACCACCGTGGCGGCCGTGACCACCGGCTGCTGCAGATCGAACCAGAAGCCGTTGGCATCCTGGATCAGCAACTCGCCCGCGGCCTGCGCGTTGGCCGTCACGCTGTAGCTGAAGGGCAGCGTCTGGCGCGCGGCATCCACCGCGGCCTTCAGCCCGGAGGCCACGTCGTCCAGCGCATCGTCAGTGGCCTGCACGGTGTAGCTGTACTGGCGGCCGCCGATGGTCAGCACCCACTGGTCGCCTGCGGCCACCCGGCCGCTCAGCGCCAGGCGGGCGCTGCTGTAGTAGGTGTGGCCGGCCTCGGGGGTGCTGGTGGCCACGCCGCCCAGGCCGTCACGGTTGAACATGTCGGCCGCGACGGTGAGGGTGTAGGTGTCGAAGCGGCCATCACCGCTGCCCTTGACCAGCGTGTAGGGCGTGCTGGCGTTGAGCGCCGGCGGGGTGGCATCCACCACCCCGGCATTGCCCACCTCGGGGTTGGTGAAGGTGAACCACTGCGCCAGGTTGTCCAGGCTCTGGCCGCCGGACGAGGCCTCCACCGTCTCGTCCACCGCCGCGGCCGAGAGCAGGAAGTCGCTGGCCGCACGCTGCTGCAGCGAGACCTGCAAGGTGTAGTCGGCGCCCTCGGGCACGCCGTAGGAGCCGCGGTTCAGCCAGGGCAGCATGTTGCGCACGGCCACCGTGTAGGTGCCGGCGTCGACGATGCCGTACTGCAGGAAATCGTCGTACCAGGTGCTGCTGCCACCGCCGCCCTGGCTGGGGCTGGCGCGGCCGGCCCCGGTGACGAGCACATGGCCTTCGTCGTCCAGCAGCTGCAGCTGCGAGCGCCACAGCACGGCATCGCCACGGGCATAGCCGTGGTCGATGTCGAAGGTGGCGCGCACCGTGCCGCCCGCGTTGGCGATCATCTGGTCGGTGACGGTGAAGCTGTAGTAGTCGATCTCGTCACTGCCGGTGGCGCGCACGCTCAGGTGCGGCGTGACGTTGGCGCTGCTGCCGCTGCCGTCGAAGAACTCGGCGTCGAGCGCGCGCGACCACTGCGCGAAGTCGAGCGACTGCGCATCCAGGCGGCTGTGGTTGCTGCCGTTGCCCACCAGCACCGGCGTGCCGAACTGGCCGGTGATCTGGGTCACGGCGCTGGCCGTGGCGGCGCTGCCGCCCAGCGCCGTGCCCACCGCGGCGGCCAGGCTGGTGGCCAGCGACAGCAGGCTGGCGCCGGCGCCGGTGGTGATGGTTTGCGTCAGCCTGCCGGCGCCGGCCCCGGTGCCGTACTCGACGGTGATGTGCCAGGTCTCGTTGGCCGCCACGCTGCCGCTGAAGGCCACTGCCGCGGCCTGCGAGCCCAGCCCGGTGACGGTGGTGCGCACCTGCGGCAGGGTCTCGGCGCCGCTGGTGCCGTACAGCGTCACGCTGTGGATCGTGGCGCCGGCAAACAGGCGCAGCAGCGCGCCATCGGCCACCACGCCGAGCACGCTGCCGGTGCCCAGCACGGCGTTGTCGGTGGGCTCCACCACATCGGTGCTGCCGCCGGGCTGGGTGACGATGAGCTGCTGCGTGTCGTTGTCGTAGAGCGTGGCGTCCAGCGCCGCCACCTGCAGGCCGGTGGCGTTGCGGTCGTTGGTGGCGCCCACGGTCAGGCCGTGCGACTGGCCATCGAGCGTGAAGGCGAAGCGCTGGCCGCTGGCCACCGCGGCCGCCAGGCGCAGCACCAGCCGCGTGGTGTTGCTGCTGGGGCTGTCCAGCGCAATGCCGGCCAGCGCGCTGGCGCTGAAGACGCGCGTGTCGCCGGCCGGGCGCTCGATCACCAGCATGCCCGCCGTGCTGTCATCCACCGTGAAGTTGCCGGCCAGATCGGCCAGCACCTGGGCACGCAGGTTGGCCAGCACATCGGCGGCGGTGGTGGCCAGGAAGGCCGCCTGGGTGTCGGCCGTCACGGCATGCACGATGCGCGCGTAGTGCTGGCCCTCGATGACCCGGTCGTCCGCCGCGTGGACGGTCACGGTCTGCGGCTGGCTCCAGTTGCCGGCGTCGAACTGCAGCGGCGCGCCGCTGATCACCAGCTGCTGCTCGCCCACCTGCAGCGCGCTCACCACCACCGGGCCGCTGGGCGCGCGGGTGAGCATCACGCGGTAGCGGGTGGCCGCGCCAGCTTCCACCGCCACCAGGCCGTCGGCCGGGCCGGCCACCAGCACGCCGGCGCTGTCGTCGTCCACCAGCTGCACCGCCACGCCGGCCGCGTTGACGCCGTCGTAGGCGCCGCCGTCGTCGGCCGCCGCGCCCTGGCGCACCTGGTGCTGGATGGTCAGCGTTCGCAGGCCCTCGGGCAGCGCATCCTGCGGCGCGCTGACGGTCACGGTCTGCGGCGTGAACCAGTTGCTGCGGTCGAACACCAGGGTCACGCCCTGGGGGTTGGCCACGGTCAGGCCGCCCACGCCGTTCGGGTCGGCCACCTGCAGCGCCAGCCCTTGGCCGCCGGCACGCGCCTCGGCCTCGCGCACGGTGGGCGGCACGGCGGTGACATACACCGTGTCTTCCGGCGGCCGGGTGAGCACCACGGTGTAGGTGGCCAGCACCAGGCCGGTGTAGCCGCTGGCGCTGCTCTCGAACACGCGCAGCAGCTGGGCCACCGGGCTGATCATCACGCCGGCGGTGTCGCCGTCGTAGACGTTGACCGACACATCGGGCGCCGGCACCGTGCCGGCGTCCATGCCCACCAGGCCGCTCTGGCCGCGGCCGTCGTTGGCCACCACGGCCACGGGGGCGCCATCGGCGCTGCCGCCCACATCGAAGCTGTCGCTGCCCAGGCCGCCCAGCAGCGTGAGCTGCACCTCGGCGCTGGTGCTGCCGATGGTGAAGCGGTCATTGCCCTCCAGCGCATCGACCACCACCTTCTCCACGCCGGCATAACGCGCGTAGACGCCGGCGCCGAACACGCCGCGGTCGGTGACCACGAAGTCGTCGCCGAACTCGGTGCCCAGCACGGTGATCTGGTCGACGCCGTCGCCGCCCTCCACGGTGACCGGCGCGTTCACCGTGTAGCGCACGGTGTCGGCGCCCAGGCCGCCGTTGATGCGGGTGAAGGGCGCATCGGGGTCGTTGGGGTCCACGCGCACGAAGGCGCGCACGAGGAAGGTGTCGTCGTCCTCGTCGCCGCTGAGGGTCAGGTCGCGCAGGTTGTGGTAGACGACGAAGCTGTCCTCGCCGGTGCCACCGTACAGCGTGCTGGCCGCGCTGATGCCGTTGCTGAGGTAGCCCTGGGTGGTGGGCGTGGTCTCGATGAGGTCGGCGGCGGCCAGGCCGGCAGCGGCATCGCGCGGCGCCTGGAACAGCTGGCCGATCTGGAAGCTGTCGTTGCCGGCCTCGCCATACACCGTGGTGAGCAGGCTGTTGTCGTCGAACACGAAGCTGTCGTCGCCATCGCGGCCGAACACCGTGAGCCCGCCGGCCATCGTGGCCGCGTAGTTCAGCCGCTCGGTGACGCTGCGGCCGTCGGCGGCCACCGCCAGCACCGCCTGCGGGCGGAAGAACAGCGTGTCGGCGCGGTCGGTGCCGTAGACCTTCAGCGCATCCACGCCGGCATCGCCGGTGGGCGCGCCGTCGTTCACGTCGATCACCGAGCGGCCGCTGCCAGCCAGCGCCACGCGGTAATCATCGCTGCCGGCCTGGCCGGCCAGCGTGAGCAGCGCGCCGATGCCGTTGCGGTGGGTCTGGGTGAGGCCGTCGGCCTTGAAGCCGATGTTGAACTGGTCGTTGCC
>CAYPDO010000108.1:0-10260 GCA_964409495.1 uncultured Bordetella sp. | reverse complement strand
GGCTGCGCGTGCAGGACATCCTGGAAGAGGGCATCGGCGCTCTGCAGCCCGAGATGCCCGCCGGTGAGCGCCGCGCGCGCGTGACCACCATCGCCGAGCAGGTGGGCCTGCGCCGTGAGGCGCTGGCGCGGTTTCCGCACGAGTTCTCGGGCGGCCAGCGCCAGCGCATCGCCATCGCCCGCGCGCTGGCGCTGAGCCCGAAGTTGATCGTCTGTGACGAGCCCACCTCGGCGCTGGATGTCTCGGTGCAGGCGCAGATCCTGAACCTGCTGCGCGAGCTGCAGCGCGAGCTGGGCGTGAGCTACCTGTTCATCACCCACAACATCGGCGTGGTGGAGTACATCGCCGACCACATCGCGGTGATGCAGGCCGGCCGCATCGTCGAGCAGGGCGCCTGCGCCGACGTGCTGGCGCGGCCGCAGGACGACTACACGCGCACGCTGCTGGCGGCCGTGCCGAGGCTGTCACTGGCCTGAGCATGACCGCGCCTGTGGCGCGGGTTCAACTGTTGCAGACGACCAACGATCCGTCCCGTCGGGGTTAGAGTGCCGGCCCTAAACCCGCATTCGCGGGGCCTGCCTGCCACCCATCGGGCATCGCGCTAAGTGGCTGATTCCAGATGGGAATTTGCGCAATGTTGGTGCGTTGGTGCACCACGCGGCGACAGGCATCGCGTTTGGGTGGCAGCTTTGGGATTTTCCCTAGAGAAGGGGATGTGCAGGCCATCGTGACAATGCGGTTACACAAGACTGCGAAACGGCAACATCGGTTCACAAGGCCCATGTTCAACCGGTCAGTCTCGACCCGCCGCGCAGGCTTTGCGCGTGCTACCCATCTGTCACTGATACCCAGGCCTTACCCAAGGCTGCATCATCTTCTGGAGCACTTCAATGGCCCGAGTCGTCCGTCGGATTCAACCCAGCCCGGTCTGCATCGCAGTCTGGGCCAGCCTGGCGACCCAGCTCGCCGTGGCCCAGACCCCAGCGCCCAAGGCCGACAAGCCGGTCGAGGAGGTCGTGATCTCGGGATCGCGCATCAAGAAGGACACCTTCACGTCGACCTCGCCGCTGCAGATCCTGCGCAATGACGATGCCGCGCTCGCCGGCTTCACGTCCACCGCCGAAGTGCTGCAGGGCACGGCCGTGACCGGCGGCCAGGGCCAGATCAACAACGCCTACGGTGGCTTCGTCACCGACGGCGGCCCCGGCGCCAACACCATCGGCCTGCGCGGCTTCGGGCCCACCCGCTCGCTGGTGCTGCTGAACGGGCGGCGCATCGCGCCGTCGGGCACGCGCGGCGCCGTGGGCGCGGCCGACCTGAACGTGCTGCCCGACGCCATCGTCGACCGCATCGAGGTGCTGAAGGATGGTGCCTCGTCGATCTACGGCTCGGATGCCATCGCCGGCGTGATCAACATCATCACGAAGAAGAACGTCGACGGCCTGACCGCCGGCCTGAAGTATTCGCATCCGCTGGACGGCGGCGGCGAGGAAGGCCGCTTCTCGCTGGTGGGTGGCCTGGTGCGCGATCGCATGCACATCTCGGGCTCGTATGAGTACTACGAGCGCAAGAACCTGACGCTGGCCGACCGCGACTGGACCCAGTGCAACACCGACTACCGCCGCACCAGCAGCGGCGGCGTGGTGGGCGCGTGGGGCAGCTTCGACTTCGTCGACCCCGCGACCGGCAAGCCCAAGTGCTACCCGATCAGCGGCACCGGCTCCAACGGTGTGACGATCAACACGCTCGGCACCTCGTCCTTCACCGGCGTGGGGGCACCCGGCTCGGTGGGCACCAGCTTCAACCGCTGGCGCCCGAACGCGGCGGTCACCACCGGCCTGGTCGGCTTCGAGGGCGTGGGCGGCGGCTCGAACAACCTGAACGTGCGCGACACCTTCGATCCGCGCACGCTCAACCGTTCGCTGATCTCGCCGAGCAAGAACCACAACCTGTATGTTCAGGGTGGCCTGGACCTGGCCGCGCTGGGCGATGCCGAGCTGTACTGGGAGCTGATGTACGCCCACCGCGAGTCGTCGCAGACAGGCTACCGCCAGCTGTCGCTCGACTACATGCGCGGCAGCCCGCTGATTCCCGCGAACCTGGCCTTCAGCAATTTCCTGACGCCGCAAAGCACCACCAACGGCGCCAACGTGGGCGTGCGCGCCTTCATCGGCTTCGGCAACGACCAATCGTCGCAGGAGGCAGGTTACGGCCGTGCGGTGCTCGGCCTGCGCGGCGCGCTGGGCAAGACCGGCTGGGACTACGACGTGGCGGTGATGCACAGCAACGCCAGCGCCGAGTACACGTTCGAGTCCTTCCTCACCGACCGCCTGGCGAAGAGCTCGAATGTGGTGGCCAGCGGCAGCGGCTTCGCCTGCGTCGACCCCAGCGGTGGTTGCGTGGCGGCGCCGGCGCTCACCGCCGACGTCATCGGCGGCAAGCTGCCCAGCGACTGGGTGAACTACGTGTTCCGCCCGGTCACGGGTACCACCAAGTACAAGGAAGACACCGTCTCGGCGTCGGTGACCGGCAAGCTGCTGGACATGCCCTACGGCAAGCTGAAGGGCGCCTTCGGCTTCGAGTACCGCAAGTACTCGCTGAACGACACACCCCCGGTCGATTCGCAGACCGGCAACCTGTACAACCTGACCTCGGCCACGCCCACGCGCGGTTCGGATTCGGTGTTCGACACCTTCGCCGAAATCGACATCCCGCTGATCAACAACCAGCCGGGCTTCCACGAGCTCACCGCCAACGTCTCGGGTCGCTGGTCAGACTACCGGTCGTATGGCCGTGGCTCCACCTACAAGGTGGGTGCGGCCTGGTCGCCCGTGAAGGCGCTGACCCTGCGGGCCACCACCGGCACCTCGTTCCGCGCACCGGGTGTGTACGAGCAGTATCTGGGCGCCACCAGTGGCTTCCTGTCGCAGCAGCAGGATCCCTGCAATGACTGGGGCAACGCCAGCAACGCCGGCACGGCCCGTGCCGCCAACTGCCAGGCCGAAGGTCTGCCGGCTGACTTCCGCGCCACGCAGGGCATCACGGTGATCAATTCGGGTGGCGCCAATGCCGGCCTGAAGGCCGAGACCTCGGAGAACGCCACCTTCGGCATCGTGTTCCAGCCGACGCTGGCCACGGGTTGGGGTGACCTGTCGATGGCTGTCGACTACTTCGACATCAAGGTCGACAACGGCGTGGCGCGTGCCGGCGCCACCAACATCCTGGCGCGCTGCTACGACGATCCGCAGTTCCGCGCCGGGGGAAGCTTCTGCCGCCTGGTGAACAACCGTGCTGCCGGCACCAATGCGCTGACCGTCAACGACAGCTATGTCAACCTGGCCACCGACCAGGTGCGCGGCTTCGACTACACGGCGCGTTACACCAACAACGTGGGCATCGGCAAGCTGCGCCTGAACCTGACCATCACCGAGTACAAGCTGCAGGCCAACAAGCTGTTCTCGGATGATCCCATTGACGACGTCAACGGCACCATCGGCAGCCCGAAGTTCTCGGGCAACCTGGATGTGCGCTACGACTTCAAGGGCTGGCGCCTGTACTACGGCCTGGACTGGGTGGGCAAGATGAACTCGTACGAGTACCTCGGCCAGAACCCCGACACCAGCACCTACAAGCTCGATACGCCGAACTACTTCACCCACAACGTGTCGGTGGGCTACAAGGCCAACACCTGGGAGGTGACCGTGGGACTGCGCAACGCCGGCGACAAGAAGCCGCCAGTGATCTCGGCGCAGGCCGGCTACAACCGCGTGGGCAATGCACCGCTGTACAGCGGTTTCGACTACGTGGGCCGCTCGCTGTTCGTGAACGCCAGCAAGTCGTTCTGATCACAGCCTGAAACCGGACGGACCTCTGCGGTGCCCTGGCGCCGCAGAGGTCGTTTCACTTCTGAATCCGCAACATGACCAAGACCACTCTCCTCGCGCGCAGCACGGCCATCGGCCTGGCTGCTTGGCTGGCGGTTGGCGCAGCGCTGGCGCAGACCGACAACGCAATCAAGGTTCCCACGGTTGAGCAACTGGCCCAGCACGCCCGCGTCACCGGCTTCCGGCTGTCGCCCGATGGCAAACATCTGCTGGCCATCGAGAGCGCTGGCGACACGCGCAACGTGCTGGTCTGGCAGACCGACAACCTGGCGGCCAAGCCGAACATCGTCAGCGCCACCGGCATGCGCATCCGCTCGGCCGGCTTCCTGAAGAACGACATGCTGGCTGTCACGCTGTGGCAGCCCTACGACGCGCGCCTGGGCGGCGTGGTGACCAAGGACTTCATCGAGAAGCTGCTGGTCACCGACCTGGCCGGCAAGACCTGGAAAGAGCCGCTCGAGCAGGCCAACATCGCCCGCGCCGACGACATCAAGAGCGTGGCGGCACTGGCCAAGCCCTCGATCAAGAGCCGGATGCTGGGCGATCCCGACCATGTGCTGGTCGAGAGCGACGGCAGCGCCAGCGACCGCGACCTGTTCCGCTACAACGTGCGCACCGGCACCGCCGCGCGCGTGATGCGGCTGAGCGAGAAAGACATCGATGTGCTGGTCGACGGCAAGGGCTCGCCGCGCGCCAAGAGCCGGGCCGGGCATGACAGCAAGGGCCTGTACGTGGCCACCGACCTGCGCAACATGGCCAGCGGCGACTGGGAGGAGCACTTCCGCTCGTACGTGAAGGACCGCGACGTCGTCGAGGTGGTGAGCATGGGCAGCACGCCCGGCACCGTGGTGCTGCGCAGCAACGTGGGCCGCGACGTGGCTGCGCTGTACGAGTACGACGTCAAGACGCGCAAGACCATGGGCACCTTGTTCGAGCATCGATTCTTCGACGCGGTGGGCGTGCGCACGATGGGGCGCGACGCGGTGCGCGAAGGCGACGGCTTCGACGGCTACACCTACGACGGCCCCTACAGAAGCGAGGTGCACTGGGAGAACCCGCGCTTCGAGGCGGTGGTCAAGGCCGTGGCGCAGAGTGCCGGCCTGGGCGAGATCCGCCAGCCGCTGGTGGATGTGGCCAGCGGTCGCCGCGCAGAGGTGACGACGCTGGACGGCGCCGCGGTCACGATCACCGGCTACCACGCGGGTGAAACCCCCACCTACCTGCTGCGCGTGAGCGGCCTGAACTTCCCCACTGAGCATTACCTGCTGCGCGGCCAGCGCCTGAGCCTGCTGGGCAAGGAATTCCCGCAGCTTGACCGCCGGGCGCTGGGCAAGTCCAGCTTCGTCTATTACCCGGCGCGCGACGGACTGAACATCCCGGCCATCCTGACCGTGCCCAACGCCGAGCTGTGCGGCAAGGGGCCTTATCCGGCGGTGATCCACCCGCACGGCGGGCCGTGGTCGCGTGACGACATGGACTACGATGCCTCGGGCTGGGTGCCGTTGATGGTGTCGCGCTGCCGTGTGGTGCTGCAGCCGCAGTACCGCGGCTCGGCCGACTGGGGCCGTGCGCTGTGGGTGGCCGGCGACGCCCAGTGGGGCCAGAAGATGCAGGACGACAAGGACGACGGCGCCAAGTGGCTGGCCGAGCAGAAGCTGGTCGACCCGAAGCGGGTGGCGATGTTCGGCTTCTCGTACGGCGGCTACGCCGCGATGGCCGCGGCCGTGCGGCCGATGGGCCTGTACAAGTGCGCCATCGCCGGTGCCGGCGTGTCCGACATCGAGCGCATCTGGGCGGCCTTCTATACCAACCCCTTCTTCCGCGACCGCCAGGAGCCCACCGTGCGCGGCCTGAGCCCGCTGACCCAGGCCGACAAGATCCAGATCCCGATCATGGTCTACCACGGCGAACGCGACCAGATCGTGCCGCTGGAGCAGTCGGTGATGTTCGTCGACAAGGCGCGCAAGGCCGACAAGCCCGTGGAATACCACATGCTGCCCGACTATGGCCACGGCCCGGCCTGGACACGCGACATCATGGCCCAGCAGTTGCGCATCATCGACCAGTACCTGGCCAAGGGCTGCGGCGGATCGGGTCTCTGAACGCAGAGCCTGGCCGATCTGGCCGGTGGCCAGAAACAACAAGGCCGAACCGGTTTGCCGGTTCGGCCTTGTGCTTTTCAGGCGCAGGCTCGGCGGGATACCCCGCCTGCCCGCGCCGGGGCTCAGAACTTCATCTTCAGGCTCGCGCTGTAAGAGCGGCCGAACACGTCGTAGTAGCCGGGAACCGTATCCAGCGCCTGCGTGCCCGAGCGGCCCGAGCCGAAGAACGGCGGCTGCTTGTCGAACAGGTTGGTCACGCCCACGCTGACCTCGGTGCCCTTGTTCAGCTGATAGCCCACGCGCACGTTGTGATAGGTGTGCGCGCCGATGCGCGGGAAGCCGGCCGCCTTCGAGCTGGTGTTCATCTCGGCCGAGCCGATGTGGCGCATGTTCCAGTTGGTGCGGAACGCGCCCAGCTTGTGCGTGAAGTTCAGCGACGCGGTGCGCTTGATGTAGCCCTGGTCGGAGGTCGAGCCACCGGCCTGGTCAAGCAGGTCCACCTTGTCGCGGCCCGGCAGCGGCACCTTGTAGGCCTCGTCGTAGAAGGTGGCCGTCATCGAGGCGTCCAGGTCACCCCAGGCGCCCAGCTTCAGCCCGTAGCGGGCTTCCAGGTCGATGCCGGACACGCCCAGCTGGGCCAGGTTGGCTGTGCGGTCGTCCACGGCCAGCAGCACGTAGTTGGCGCCCGGCAGCAGCGGCGTGCTGCCGCGCTTGACGTTGCTGCAGAACAGCCCGCTGGCGCCGTAGCACGAGTCCACCGAGATCTGGCGGCCCACGGTGGTGATCACGTCGTCGACCTTGATCTCAAAGCGGTCCACCGTCAGGCTGAAGCCCTTGAGCTGCGGCGGCTGCCAGACGAAGCCGTAGGTCAGCGTGGTGGCCACTTCCGGCGTCAGGTCGGGGTTGCCGCCGACGAAGCCGCGCACGCCTTGCTGGATCAGCAGGATCGGGTCGTAGTTGTCCGGAATGCCCTCGGCCGCGCACTTGGTGCGTAGCGCGGTGTTGGTCGATGCGCCCCACTTGATGCAGGGATCGTTGACCACGCCCGCGGTCTCGCCGCCACCCGACAGGTCGTCGGCCACCGGGGCGCGCACCGAGCGTGCCTTCACGGCGCGGAAGCGCAGGCCGGTCACCGGCTCCCAGTCGCCGCCGAACTTCCAGGTGTCGTAGCTGGTCTTCTCGGTGGTGGAGTGGCGGAACGCGCCTTCGAAGTTCAGCGCGTTGATGAAGGGCTTGTCGGCCAGGATCGGCACCAGCGCCTCGACGAACACCTCCTTGGTGGTGGTGGTGGCCTTGGTCACGTCGGCCAGCTGGTTGCCGGTGGCCAGACCGTTGTTGATCACCGTGTCGTGGTCGAGGTTGCCGCTGATGCGGCGGTGCTCCACGCCGGCGGCCACGCGCAGCGAGCCGGCCGGCAGCTCGGCCAGCACACCGTTCATGTGCGCGGTGCTGCTGTTGAGCGTGCTTTCGCCCACCGAGGTGGACGACAGCGACAGGTACTTCGACATCGCGTCGGTGTACGGCGCGAACGGATTGATCGGCACGCAGCCTTGCGAGCGCGCCACCACGTCGGCGCAGCGGTAGCCGCCGGGGTTGGACGGATCAGGCTCGACGCGCAGGCCGTAGTACAGCTGGCCCAGGCCCACCAGGCCCTGGGTGCCCAGGTTCACACGCGTGCGGCCCCAGGTGTTGGACACCTCCCAGCGCCAGTCGCGGCCCAGGCCGGCCAGCGAGGCCAGCTCGCCCTTCAGGCCGACCACGGTGCGGGCCATGTTGCGGTCGCTCTGGGCGCCGCGGTTGCCGCCCACGTTTTCGCTGCCGAAGCGCTGCAGCCACTGGATCTCGGTCTGCGTGGTCGGGATCACGGCGCGCAACTCGGCCGGGATGTAGGGGTTGCTCACCGGGATGGTGGGCGACAGGCCGCTGCTGCCGCCGAACTTGTCCGAGCTCGACTGGAACGGGTGGCCCTCGAACCTCGAGTTGATCGAGTTCTGCGCGAAGTTGAACTCGCCGAACGCCGAGACCTTGGGGGCCAGCTTGTACTCGACATCGCCGGCCACCAACACGCGGGTGGTGGGGATGGCCAGGTCGCGCTGGGCATTGCGGTTGTAGCCGTCGACCGGCACGCTGAACTCGATCAGCTTGCCGGTCGAATCAGTGAAGCTGCCGTTGCGGCGGGTGTAGTTCTTGCCGTCGATGATGAAGCGGCCGGCCAGGCCGATGCCCGACTTGGCGGCATCACCACGGGTGATCGTGCCCGCGCTGGTCCAGGCGAAGTCTTCCGCGCAGATGTAGCGGTCAGCGCAGCTGACCTGGCCCTGCTTGTCGTACTGGAAGGTCAGCAGCGCACGGCCGGCATCGCCGAACTTGCCGCCGGCCAGGAGGGACACCGTGGGATGGGTGTTGTCGCCGGCCTCGCTCTCGCCGTAGCTCAGCGACAGCTCGATGCCCTGCACGTTCTTGCGCGTGATGATGTTCACCACGCCGGCCACTGCATCGGCGCCGTAGACGGCCGATGCACCACCGGTGATGATCTCCACGCGCTCGATGTTGGCCGTGGGGATGCTGTTGAAGTCGGCCGCGGTGCTCACCGAACTGCCACCCGGCACGCGGCGGCCGTTGATCAGCACCAGGCTGCGCACCGAGCTGAGGTTGCGCAGGTTGGCGCGGTTCAGGCCCGAGGTGCCCACACCGCTGAACGTGGACTGCGTGCGCGACTCGCCGAAGGCCGGCGCGAACTGCGCCAGCTGGGTGGCCATGTCGGCAAAGTTCTCGATGCCCAGATCGGCCATCGATTGCGGCGTGACCGCCAGCACGGGCGTGGAACTGAACAGGTTGGTGCGTGCAATGCGCGAGCCGGTGATGACGACGCTGGCCGTGTTGTCGGCACTGGCCTGTTGGGCCAAGGCCTGTGAAGCGGCCGCTGCGGTCAGCAGCAGCGCGACAGCCTTGCAGATGCGGGTCTTTGGGTACACATGACCTCCGGAAGTTGGGCAGGGGCGCGGATGCAGGCACCCGCGTCGAAGGACTCTAGAAGGCGGCGTTGCCCTCCGACAACTGTGGTTAGCCGAGCTGTATCGAGCGAGCAACATTCAAGCAACAGTGAAGGCAGACGTCATCTTCACCGGGCCCGGCTTGGCGGCTTGCAGTGCCGGCCGGCGGCCGCCACAGATGCGCGCCTGCCGTCGGGGCCACCCGCGCTGGCCCGCGCCGGCTGTTGCGGTTCACCAACGTGGCGCGCCACGAAAATAGGGCGCTGACCCTAGACGGGTCAGGCGGCCCGCTTGCGCACGGACGCTGCTGCGTCGGTCGCCCGTCCCAGTGCGCACGATCCAAAACCGGGCTGGTGCACGGCGAAGCGCTGGGTGCACCGCAGCGGGGCATGGCAGCGCCTTGCGGGCTCATAGTGGCTTTCCCGGGGCGTGGTGGCCAAAGGCGATGATCGAGAATGGGTTCACATGTATTCGCCGCTGATTCACTACGCGTTCACAAAACGCCCCAGCGTCAGGGTGAAGCACGGTCCATCCAGCCATTGAGTCTTCTGAGAGAGGAGCTTTCATGTTCAACAAATCCATCATCTGCCGAAGCCTGGTTCTGGCCTTCGGCGCCAGCGCTGTTCTTTCCGGTGCCTCGGTGTCTGCCCAGGAGACCCAGCGGGTCGAGATCACCGGCTCGTCGATCAAGCGTGTGGCCTCCGAGGGCGCGCTGCCGGTGCAGACCATCACCCAGCAGGACATCCAGCGCAGCGGCGTCACGTCGGTGACCGACCTGATGCAACGCCTGCCGGCGATGCAGGGCTTCACCGCGATCGCCGATTCGGTGGGCGGCTCGGGTGGCGGCATCACCACCGCGTCGCTGCACGATGTGGGCGAGCAGTACACCCTGGTGCTGCTGAACGGCCGCCGCCTGGCGCCGTCGGACTCGGGCACAGTGATCGACCTGAACACCATTCCGCTGGCGGCGATCGAGCGTGTCGAGGTGCTGACCGACGGCGCCTCGGCGCTGTACGGTGCCGATGCCATCGCGGGTGTCGTGAACTTCATCCTCAAGCGTGGCGCGGCCCCGCTGAGCCTGGACGCGCGCCTGCTGGCGCCCGAAGCCGGCGGCGCCCAGCAGGGCAACTTCTCGGTGTCCAAGGGCTTTGGTGAACTCGACCGCGACGGCTTCTCGCTGTTCGTGACCGCCAGCTTCGACAAGCAAAAGCAGATGCGCGCCAAGCAGCGTGACTTCGCCAAGTCGGGCCTGATCTCGGGCACGGTGGCGGGTCAGGCAGA
>CAYPDO010000107.1:0-10275 GCA_964409495.1 uncultured Bordetella sp. | reverse complement strand
GCGGCGATGACGTTGCGCACCTCGGCGCCGAGCTGGGCGAAATCCGCCGAGAGGATGCTGGGGGCGATGCGGTAAGGACGGGTCATGGCGCGGCGGCTTGAAAACAATAGAAACGACGGGGAACTCGGCAGGCCGGTCGGGAATCCCTCGGACAACGGCACGCGATTTTCGCAGTCTTCCTAGAATGCGCCCTATGGCCCGCCCTGAATTCACCAGCACCGTCGCGGTTCGTCCGCTGCCCGAGCAGACCGAGCCCTCCGAGGAGCGCTGGGGATTTGCCTACACCATCACCATCGCCAACACCGGTTCCGTGCCGGCGCAGCTGATCGCCCGCCACTGGGTCATCACCGACCACCGCGGCCAAACGCAGGAAGTACGCGGCCTGGGCGTGGTGGGCCACCAGCCGCTGCTGCAGCCGGGCGAGCAGTTCGAGTACACCAGCTGGGCGCAGATCGCCACGCCGCAGGGCTCGATGCGCGGCGAGTTCATCGGCATCACCGAAGACGCGCAATGGTTCACCGCGCCGGTGCCCGAGTTCATGCTGGCCGACGCGGCCATGCTGCATTGACGAAGGCCGGCTGGGACCTCACCGCGCTGGTCAACGCGGCTGATCCGGCAGCGCCACGGCCTGAGCGGCACCTGTGGCTGATCCGGCTGACCGAATGGCTGCGCCACGGCACCGACGAACGCGGCGCCGATGGCGACGCCACGCCGCGCCCGGTGCTGCGCCTGAAGCATCTGCTCAACATGCTCGAGCGCAACCCGGCGCCGCGCGCCCAGGTGGTGGCGCTGCTGGGCCGGCTGTGGCGCGAAAGCGATGTGGCGGCGCTGTTCGCCGACTACGGCTTCACCGCCCGGCGTGACCTGGGCGGCGAGATCGCCGAGCGCCTGCGCCTGCGCCTGCTGCCGGGCACGCCCGATACCGGCGACCTGGCGGCACTGTTCGCGCTGCTGTTTCCGGCGCCCGGCGATGCGGCCTGGCTGGCGGCCATCGACGCCGCCACGCTGGGCCGGCTGGCAGCGCTGTTCTCGGATGCGCGGGCCGAGCCCGGGCCGGCGGCCGGCGGCCAGACGGGCGCCCAGGCCGGCGCCGGCGCCGACTGGCGTGCGCCGCTGCTGCAGGCCATCACCTGGCTGGTGAGCAGCATCCGCGCCGCCGCCTTCGCGCCCGATCTGCGCCAGCGCATGGCCCCGGCCCTGCTGGCCGACCAGCCGTTCGAGCAGCTGGTGCGCCGCGCCGAGGCGCTGGCCGATGCCTTGTCCACCGGCCATGCCGAGGCGGTGGCCCAGGAGGCGAACTACCTGCGCGCGCTGCTGCAGCGCTGCCGCAGCGCGGCCGACAGCGTGCACGGCCACCTCGAGGCGCACGGCATCTCGGTGGACATCCTGTTCGAGCTGGACCAGCTGCGCGAGCGCACGCTGCGGCTCGAGGCCCTGCTCGATGTGCTGCTGGCCGGCGCCCCCGCGCCCCTGCTGCAGCGCCTGCTGGTCGATCTGGTGGCGCTGTCGCAGCGGCGGCGCAGCCTGCGCGCACTGCTGGGCCGGCAATATTCGCTGCTGGCGCGCAAGGTGGCCGAGCGCCACGCCGAAAGCGGCGAGCACTACATCACCCGCAATGCCGCCGAGTACCGCAGCATGCTGCAGGGGGCGCTGGGTGGCGGCGCGGTGATTGCCGGCACCACCTTTGCCAAGTTCGCGCTGCTGGCGCTGGGGCTGGCGCCGTTCTGGAGCGGGGTGGCGGCAGGGCTGAACTACGCCATCAGCTTCGTCATCGTGCACCTGCTGCACTGGACGGTGGCCACCAAGCAGCCGGCCATGACCGCGCCGGCCATGGCCGACAAGCTGGCCGCGGTGAAGGGCGACGGCCACGACGAGGCGGCCATCGAGACCTTCGTCGACGAGGTCACGCACCTGGTGCGCTCGCAGATCGCCGGCATCGTGGGCAACCTGGCCGCCGTGACGCCGCTGGTGCTGCTGGTTCAGTGGCTGGCCTGGCGGCTGTTCGGCGCGCCGCTGGTGGACACGCACGACGCGCAGTACGTGCTGCACGCGATCACCCTGCTGGGGCCCACCGCGCTGTATGCGGCTTTCACCGGCGTGCTGCTGTTCGGCAGCAGCCTGGTGGCCGGCTGGGTGGAGAACTGGTTCGTCTACCACCGCATCGACAGCGCGCTGGCCTGGCACCCGGCCATCGTGGCACGCCTGGGCGCACCACGTGCGGCACGCTGGGCCGGCTGGTGGCGCGCCAACGTCTCGGGCATGGCGGCCAATGTGTCGCTGGGGCTGATGCTGGGCGTGGTGCCGGTGGTGCTGGCCTTCGTGGGCCTGCCCATCGAGGTGCGCCACGTCACGCTGTCCACCGGCCAGCTGGCGGCCGCGGCCAGCACACTGGGCTGGGCCACGCTGCAGCAGCCGGCGTTCTGGTGGTGCGTGGCCGGCCTGGGCGTGACCGGCGTGCTGAACCTGGGCGTGAGCTTCGGGCTGGCGCTGATGGTGGCGCTGCGCTCGCGCGGCATTGGCGGGCTGGACCGCCAGCGCATCATGGGCGCCATCTTCCGGCGCCTGCGCCAGGCGCCGCGCAGCTTCGTGCTGCCGGCGCGCGACACGGCCTGAGCACCCGGCGGTGCAGGCCGCGTGCACGCCCGGTGCACGCCCGGCGCCCAAGCGTGACGGGCCTCACGGCAGTATTCGCGCCCCGGCGGCAGCGCGTGGGCGCGGGGCCTGTCGCGCGGTGCCGGTCCTTCATAGAGTGCTCACACCGTCGTTGGAACAAGCACACCATGAAGAACATTTCGGGCCTTCCCATTGCGCTGGCCGCTGCGGCCGGCGCCATCGCCGTGGCACCGTCGGCCGCCGCGCCCATCACGCTGTCGCAGAGCTTCACGCTGTCGTCGCTGCTGCAGTCCGGCGGCAGCGCCGCGCTGTCGTTCGATGTCAACAGCTTCCTGGCCAGCCAGGGCCAGCAGGCCAGCCAGGTGGTGGGGGGCCAGGTGTCGGTGTTCGGCTTCTCCGAAGCCAGCTACGGCGCCGCCAGCACCTATGGCGACTACAACGTCAACACCGTGACCAGCGGCTCGCACCTGGCCTGGTACTCGTACTACGTCAGCTCCTACTGCAGCTGGTGGAGCTGGAGCTGCTCGGGCGGCTACACCGCCTACGCCTCGTACTACGTGGACGACTACACGCGCTACGCCGACCGCGACATGATCTACACCGACAACGTGGCCGACCAGATGCGCGTGACCGTGGGCCAGAGCAGCGCCACCGACACCGCCAGCACCTACGGCAGCAGCATCTCGCCCTACAGCGCCTACATATACGACGGCACCTCGGGCTGCTACAGCGACTACTGCTCGCGCACCACGCTGTACCACCGCGAGCGCAACCTCTACTCGTCGATCTCGGGCGCGCTGGACGTGAGCCTGGCGCTGGATGCGCTGGCGCTCAGCGACCTCAGCACCGACGGCATCCTCGACCTGCGCGTCGATGCCCCGGTGGGCCAGTTCGCGCTGCAGTCGCTGCGCCTGGACCTGGAGCTGGCACCGCTGCTGATCAGCACCAGCCCGACCGGTGGCTCGGTGCCCGAGCCGGCGGTGATCGGCCTGACCGCCGTGGCCCTGGCGGCGGCGGTGGCCGCCGGACGGCGCCGCCGCGCCCGCGTCCATGTCTGAGCCGCAGACCGTGCCGCAGGCGCCGCCCGTGCCCCCGGCCAGGCACGACACCTTCGCCCTCAACCCGGCGGCGCGGGTGCAGGTGATCACGCTGGCCAGCGGCTGCCCGGTGATGATGATCGACGACTTTTTCGCCGATCCGCTGGCCGTGCGCCAGCGCGCGCTGGGCGGGCGCTACGACAGCTCGCTGGCCTACTACCCCGGCCTGCACGCGCAGATCGACGAGGACGAGCGCCGGCCGCTGCTGCAGTCGCTGTGCACGCTGCTGGCCGCACTCGGCAGCGTGAACTGCCGGCCCGGCGACATCAGCACCGATTTCTCCATCGTCACCACGCCGGCCAGCGAGATGCTGGCGCGGCAGAAGCACCCGCATGTGGACGGCGTGCCGCTGGCTGGCGTGCTGTACCTGAACCCCGACTACCAGATCGGCACCAGCTTCTTCCGCCACCGGCCCACCGGCCTGGCCTTCGTGCGCGACGAGGCCGAGCGCGAGGCCTATGGCGTGTGGCTGCGCGACCACGGCGAGACCCAGCAGCCCGCCAGCTACGCGATCGACGGCACCGGGCCATGGGAGCACCTGCACGCCACCGAGGGCCGCTTCAACCGGCTGGTGATGTACCCGGGCACCGCTTTTCATTCGATCGCGATGCATGACGTCGCCCGTAACCTCTCGATGGCTTCAGCGCGGCTCACGCAGCGCTTTTTCGTCAACGTGAACCGGGCAGGCAGTACGCAGGCCCATTGATCCGGCAGCGCCGCGCGGCGCCCGCCGCGAAGGAACCTGCCCGATGAATCCCTGCAAATCCGTGCTCGTGGTCGGTGGCGGCACCGCCGGCTGGCTGGCCGCCGCCTTTCTACAGCGAACGCTGGCCGGTGACCCGGCACGGCCGGTGCGCGTCGATCTGGTGGAGGCGCCCGAGATCGGCACCATCGGCGTCGGCGAAGCCACCGTGCCCACGCTGCGCCAGATGATGTCGCTGCTGGGCATCCCCGAGCCGATGCTGTTCGCCCGCGCCGAGGCCACGCTGAAGAACGGCGTGCGCTTCATCGGCTGGCGCAACGGCGGCGACGCCCAAAGCGACCGCTACGACCATCCCTTCGATCCGCCGCTCACGCTCGAGGGCTACTCGACGATGGTGCACTGGCTGAACCTCAAGCAGCGCGGGCTGCTGAACGCACCCTACGGCGACTGCGGCTCGGTGCAGACGGCGCTGATGGAGGCGCGCCTGTCGCCCAAGCTGATGAACTCGCCCAACTACGAGGCGCCGCTGCCTTACGGCTACCACCTCGATGCCACGCTGCTGGCCGGCCTGCTGCGCGAGGTGGCGGTGTCGCGCGGCGTGCACCACCACACGGCCCGCGTGATGCGTGCCCACACCGGCGAGCCTGGCATCACCGGCGTGGAACTGGCCGACGGCCGCGTGCTGAAGGCCGACCTGTATGTGGACTGCACCGGCTTTGCCGGCCTGCTGATCGACCAGGCCCTGGGCGTGCCCTGGGTGCCCTACGGCGAGCAGCTGCTGTGCGACCGCGCCGTGGCCTGCCCGGTGGCGCATGCCGAGGCCGCACCGGCGCTGCGCTCGTACACCTCGTCCACCGCCGAGGCCGCCGGCTGGCGCTGGGAGATCGACCTGCAGTCGCGCAGCGGCACCGGCTATGTGTACTCGTCGGCGCACTGCAGCGACGACGAGGCCGTGGCCACGCTGCAGCGCAGCCATGGCGGCCGCCAGGCCCTGGCCGAGCCGCGCCTGCTGCGCATGAAGGTGGGCCGCCGCGCCCGCACCTGGGAGAAGAACTGCCTGGCGCTGGGCCTGGCCTCGGGCTTCATCGAGCCGCTGGAATCCACCGGCATCTACCTGATCGAGTTCGCGCTGCAGCAGTTCCTGGACTACCTGCCGGGCGACGGCCCGCACGCCGCCTCGCAGGCGCGCTACAACGCCCAGGTGGCCGACCTGTACGCCGAGCTGCGTGACTTCATCGTGATGCACTACGTGCTGTCGATGCGCCGCGACACGCCCTTCTGGCGCGAGGCCACAGCGCATGAGCGCATCAGCCCGGCGCTGGCCGAGCTGCTGGCGCTGTGGGACGAGAAGCTGCCGCATGCCACCGACATCAACCGCCGCATGTCGCTGTTCGGCGCCAACAACTGGTTCTTCATCCTGGCCGGCATGAACCGCCTGCCCACCCACGGCATCGCCCAGGCGCGCCACCTGGCGCCGACCACCAGCGACCGCGTGCTCAAGCATGTGGCGCGCATCCGCGCCGCGGCGCTGGCGCAATCACCCAGCATGGCCGACTACGCCCGCAAACAGCGCGCCGCGGCCGGCGGCGTGCCGATGCGCGCAGGCATGGCCACTTGACCCTGGCGCGCGGCGGCGCGCCCGCGCAACCTATCATCGCGGCCCCGCATCCCCCGTCGCCGATGACCGCCCCCGCCGAACCCCAAGTCGCCACGCTGGCCAACGGCGTGCGCCTGGCCTGCATCCACGCGCCGCAGGCCGAGACCACCAGCGTCAGCGTGTTCGTGCGCGCCGGCAGCGGCCATGAGAGCAGGCTCACCAGCGGCCTGAGCCATGTGGTGGAGCACATGGTGTTCAAGGGCACGGCCACGCGCAGCGCCGAGCGCATCAACCTCGACGCCGAGCGCCTGGGCGCCGAGGTCAATGCCCACACCGACAAGGACCACACCGCCTTCCACATGCGCGGTCTGGCACGCGATGTGAGCGGCTTCATCGCGATGCTGGGCGACATCGTGCTGCAGCCCAGCTTTCCGGACGACGAGTTCGAGCGCGAGCGCCAGGTGCTGCTGCACGAGTTCACCGAGGACGAGGACGATCCGGTCTCCACCGCCTTCAAGCTGTTCGACCATGCAAGCTGGGGCACGCACCCGCTGGCCCAGCCGGTGATCGGCACGCGGCGCAACATCGAGCGCTTCACGCGCGCCGATCTCGTCAGCCATGTGCAGCGCCAGTACGGTGGCGCCAACATCGTGGTGGCCGTGGCCGGCCCGGCATCGGCCGATGCCCTGCTGCGCGATGTGCAGGCCGCCTTCGGTGCGGCGCCGGCACTGGCGCCCAACCTCATCGCGCCGGCCAGCTTCGGTGGCGGCATTGCCGGCAAGGCCATGCCCGGCAGCAGCCAGAGCCATCTGGTGATGGGCTTCGGCGTGCCGGGCCAGCAGGCCGACGACGCCACCGCGGCGGTGGCCGCCGCGCTGTTCGGCGAAGGCATGAGCTCGCCGCTGCTGGGCGAACTGCGCGAGAAGCGCGGCCTGGTGTACTACGCCGCCGCGTCGGCCGACGTGCTGGATGCCGGCGGCCAGTTCGTCATCGAGGCCAGCACCGCGCCCGAGCAGCTGGACGAATGCCTCACCGAGCTGGCGCGCCTGCTGGCGCTGCAGGCCGAACGCATCGACCCGGTGGACCTGGAGCGCGCGCACAACCAGCTGCTGGTGCGCCGGCTGCGCGCCTTGGAAGAACCCGCGCGCCGGCTGGAGGCCGCGGCGCTGGACCTGTTCATCCACGGCCGCGTGCGCAGCCTGGCCGAGTGGCGCGCCGGCATTGCCGCGGTGGATGGCGAGCGCGTGCGCGCGCTGTTTGCGCGCATGCTGGCGGCCGGCCCGGCGCTGGCCGTCAGCGGCAAGGTGCCGCGCGGCCTGCGCGAGCGGGTGCGCACGCTGCTGGCGGCGCAAGGGCTGCGCTGCGATTGAGGGCCGGCTGCCGCCAGGCGCTCAGCGCTCGATCAAATCCTGCACCCGCTGCTGCAGCGCCGGCAGCGTGACCTCGCCTGGCGCCATCGGCGCACCGGCGGTCAGGCCCACGTGGCTGAACAAGCCGCGGCGCAGCGGCTTGACCATGGCCCGGCCGCCTTCGATGCGCGAGAAGAACGAGCCCCACAGATGGCTCAGCGCCACCGGCACCACCGGCACCGGCCGGCGCTCCAGGATCTTCATCACCCCGCCCTTGAACTCGCCGAGCTGGCCGTCGCGGGTGATCGCGCCTTCGGGAAAGATGCCCAGCAGGTCGCCCTCGGCCAGCACCTGGTCGGCGGCGGCCAGTGCGGCCTCGTAGGCGGCGGGGTCTTCGCTGCGCGGGGCGATCGGGATGGCCTTGGCCAGGCGGAACAGCCAGCCCAGCACCGGCACCGCGAAGATGCGATGGTCCATCAGGAAGCGGATCGGCCGCGGGCTGGCGGCCATCAGCAGCACCGCGTCCACATAGCTCACGTGGTTGCAGGCGATCACCGCCGCGCCGCTGACCGGGATGTGTTCGTCACCCGTCACCCGGAAGCGGTACACGCAGCGCGACAGGATGAATGCCACGAAGCGCAGCAGGTACTCGGGCAGCAGCAGGAAGTTGTAGAGCCCGAGCACCAGGTTGGCCAGCGCGATGAGGCCGAAGACCTGCGGCACCGTGACGCCGGCCGACAGCAGCGCGCCCACGATCAGGCTGCTGGCGATCATGAAGATGGCGTTGAGGATGTTGTTGGCGGCGATGATGCGCGCGCGGTGGCTGGGCGGCGAGCGCAGCTGGATCAGTGCATACATCGGCACGCTGTACAGGCCGGCAAACAGCGACAGCGCGAACAGGTCGGCCAGCACGCGCCAGTGCGCCGGCTGGGCCAGGAAGGCCCCCAGGGTGAGCAACTCGGCCGGCGGCAGCGCGCGCGAGGCCAGGTACAGGTCGCCCGCGAACACGCTCATGCCGATGGCGCCCAGCGGCACCAGGCCGATCTCGACATGGCGGTGGCTGAAGGTCTCGCACAGCAGGCTGCCCACGCCGATGCCCAGCGAGAACACCACCAGCAGCAGCGAGGCCACATGCTCGTTGCCATGCAGCACGTCCTTGGCGAAGGACGGAAACTGCGACAAGAACACTGCGCCGAAGAACCACATCCAGCTGATGCCCAGCAGCGAGCGGTAGACCACGATGTTCTCGTGCGCCAGCTTCAGGTTGCGCCAGGTCTCGCTGACCGGGTTCCAGTTGATGGTGAGCCCCGGCGCGGTGCTGGGCGTGGCCGGCAAGAACTGCGCGCTGATGCGGCCCAGCACGGCCAGCACCACGCAGGTGATGGCCACCGCCTCGGCGGCCGGCAGCCAGGCGTCGTCGGGCAGGGCGATCAGCACGCCGCCCACCACATTGCCCAGCAGGATGGCCACGAAGGTGCCCATCTCGACCATGCCGTTGCCGCCGGTGAGCTCGCGTTCGCTCAGGTGCTGCGGCAGGTAGGCGTATTTCACCGGGCCGAACAGCGTGCTGTGCAGGCCCAGCAGGAAGATGCAGAACAGCAGCACCGGCACCAGCTGGTAGAACAGGCCCGCCGTGCCCAGCAGCATGATGGCCAGCTCCAGGCTCTTGACCAGCTGGGTCAGGCGCGCCTTGTCGTACTTGTCGGCAATCTGCCCCGAGGTGGCCGAGAACAGCAGGAAGGGCAGGATGAACACCGCGCCGATCACCAGGCCGGCCAGCGCGGGCGGCAGCCAGCCCACGCTGACCCGGTAGGTGACCAGCATCGTGAACGCGAACTTGAAGACGTTGTCGTTGGCCGCGCCGAGAAACTGCGTCCAGAAGAACGGCGCGAAGCGCCGCTGGCGCAGCAGCGCGAACTGGTTGGGTTGCGGATCGTGGTGCACGGCCGGTACTCCTGTTGCCTTCTTGTCGTGTCGGTGCGCTTTATCGCACGACCGTGACGGCGCCCGCGAGGTCTTCGTCGCGCAGCCAGCGGAACATCGCATCGGCCGTCACCGTGGCAATGCGCCCGGCCATGCGCTCGCCGGTGGGGTGGTCGTCAAAGGCCACATGGGCCATGGCCACGCGCGCGCCCAGCCGCGTCAGCGCATCGAGCTGGATCACCGGCGGCACGAAGCCGCGCTGCTGCAGCCAGGCCTGGGCGGCATCGCGGCTGCCGGCGCTGGCATCGGCGGCCAGCATCTCCAGCGCCCACTGGTTGCTCTGCTGGTAGCGCTGGCCCCAGGCATAGGCCACCATGCTGTAGCGCGGCTGGTGCAGGCGCGCGGCCTGGTCGTTGGCGCGCAGGCGCGGCAGCAGGCTGGCCTGCAGCGCGGGCGCCAGCGGCGCAAACGCCGCCTCGTAGCGGTGCGGCTTGTCGAGGAAGAACTCGCCCAGGCCCTGGCGGTACACCGCCGCCTCGGCCGTGCCGCAGTGGTTGAGCTTGTGCAGCACGCGCCAGCGCCCGTCCTCGGGCTGGCGGTAGGCCAGGCCGGCATGCGACCAGCGCAGGCCGTGGCGCGACAGGTCCTGCCCGGCGCGCGCCAGCAGCACCACCTGGGCACCGCTGGCTTCCAGGCGCGCGCGCACGTTCTCGGCCAGGGCCAGGCCGCGCGACACCTCGTCAACGCCGGGCGGTGCCGCGTCGCAGGTCTGGCCGGCGTGGGCCGGCCCGAGCAAGGCGCTGGCGGCGACGGCCAGCATCAGCAGGCGGTGCAAGGGGCGGCGGCTCATCGTGTCACCCGTTCGTTGTGCAGCAGCGCCTGGCCGATCTGGTTCGGGATGAAGCAGATCACGCGGCCGGCCTGCGACAGCAGCCAGCCCGAGGCCACCGCGGTGACCGCCACCGCCGTGCCGCTGGCCAGCAGCGCGCCGCC
>CAYPDO010000106.1:0-10466 GCA_964409495.1 uncultured Bordetella sp. | reverse complement strand
CACTGGCGCGCGCAGCTCGACGCGCGCATCGCGGCGCTGCAGGCGCTGCGCGACCGGCTCGACGGCTGCATCGGCTGCGGCTGCCTGTCGCTGCGCGCCTGCGCGCTGTACAACCCGCAGGACGAGTGCGGGCTGAAGGGCAGCGGCGCACAGCGCCTGCCCTCGGTCTGAGCCGGGCCTAGGCGGCGGCGACGCGCCAGACCACGTCGCCGACGTCGTCGGCCACCAGCAGCGAACGCCCGTCGGGGCCGATCGCCACGCCCACCGGGCGGCCGTAGGAGACCGACTCGTCGGGCGCCAGGAAGCCCCACAGGATGTCGCGCGGGGCACCGGCAGGCCGGCCGTTCGCGAAGGGCACGAAGACCACGCGGTAGCCGCTGAGGATGCTGCGGTTCCACGAGCCGTGCTGGCCGATCACCATGCCGTCGATGTCGAAGCCCGGCAGCGTGCCGGCCGGCATCCAGCACAGGCCCAGCGAGGCGGTGTGGCCACCGAGCGCGTAGTCGGGCGTCAGCGCGCGGGCGACGAGCGCAGCGTCCTGCGGCACGCGATCGTCGACCGTCTGCCCCCAGTAGCAGTACGGCCAGCCGTAGAAGCCGCCGTCGCTGACCGAGGTCAGGTAGTCGGGCGGCGTCTCGTCGCCAAGGCCGTCGCGCTCGTTGACGACGGTCCACAGCCGGCCGGTGACCGGCTCCCAGGCCAGGCCGACCGGGTTGCGCAGGCCGGCGGCGAAGATGCGGCACTGGTTCGTCGCCAGGTCCAGCTCGTAGATGCACGCGCGGCCTTCCTCGGCCTCGAAGCCGTGCTCGGCGATGTTGCTCAGCGAACCGACGCCGACGTACAGGCGCCGCCCGTCGGTGCTCGGCAGCAGGCTGCGCGTCCAGTGGCCGCCGGGCTTGAAGGCGGCGAGGCGGCGTGGCGCGGCGGTGATCCTCGTCGTGCCCGGCGCGTACGGGAAGGCGACCACGCCGTCGGTGTTGCCGACGTAGAAGGTGTCGCCCAGCAGTGCCATGCCGAAGGGCTGGTTCAGGTTCTCGAGCAGCGCGTGGCGCTGTTCGGCCACGCCGTCGCCGTCGGCATCGCGCAGCAGCGTGATGCGGTTGGGGCTGTCGCCCAGCGCGGCGGCGCGGCGCATCGTCGCCTGCATCGCATGGTCGAACAGCGTGCGCGGGCTGCCGCTGGCCTGCTGCAGCGCCTCGGCCACGGTCACGTCGCCATTGGGCAGCACCTGGATCCAGCGCGGGTGCTTCAGGCCCGCGGCAAAGGCGTTCACCGCCAGGCCGGGCGCGGCGCTCGGCAGCTGGCCGGCGGCCCAGCCCTGGGCGGTGGGCATCTTCAGCGTGGGGATCATGCCCTGCGGCCGCGCGGCCGGGATCTCGGGCGCCGTGCCCACCGCCTGGGTGCGCACCGTGCCCTGCAGGCGCCGCCACTGCACGGCGCCCGCGCCCACCCAGGCCACCACGCGGGCCAGTACGTCATGAAATGCCATCGTTCGTCTCCGGATGCTGGGGTGACCGGCCGTCACATGGACGGCCAGGCTGCGGGCGCGCCGACCATAGCGGCAAACGGCGCGGGCGCGGGTACAAGGCGGTTACGGGCGCGGGCCGGCGCCCCACCGCCTGCGGCTCAGGCCTTGCGCACGAATTCCGACTTCAGCCCCATGGCGCCGATGCCATCGATCTTGCAGTCGATGTCGTGGTCGCCCTCGGCCAGGCGGATGTTCCTGACCTTGGTGCCCACCTTGACCACCAGCGACGAGCCCTTGATCTTCAGGTCCTTGATCACGGTGACGCTGTCGCCGTCCTTCAGCTCGGTGCCGTGGGCGTCGCGCACCACGCGCGGCGCCCCGCTGACGTCGGCCGGCTCGGCAGCGGCTTCGCGCGGCCATTCAAACGCGCATTCGGGGCACACGAACTGCACGCCGTCGTCATAGGTCAGCTCGGACTGGCATTGGGGGCAGCGGGGCAGGGCGGTCATCGGTGGGGTGGCTTGGGGCGGGCATGGCCGGGGGCGTGACGATAGCCGCATTCGGGCCGCGCGGCGCCCGCGCCACCGCGGCGCCGGGCCGGGGATGGTAGAGTCCGCCGCTTTTCGCGGCCCGGTTTCCGGGCCTGGTTTCACTGTTTCTCAGGCATGGCGTCCGCACCGCCGCGCAACCGTTTCGCCCGCTCGACGCTGACCCGCCTGCTCTCGGACCTGGCCCAGGTCGATCTGCCCGAACCGCCGCTCACCGTGTCGCAGCGGCTGGGCCCCTGGGTGGAATGGACGGATGCGATCGCGCTGTCCACCGCGATGCAGGCGCCGGTATCGGCGGCGCCGGTCTCTCCCGCGCTGGCGGCCAAGGCCGCGCGGGCCGCTGCCGACGAGCTGGCGCGTGTGCGCAGCACGCTGTCGCGCGCGATCACCAGCGACGACACGCTGCGCGCGCCGATGCTGCGGCCTGAGCCAGCCGATGCGGCCGCAGCGGCGCCTGATTTCACGCCCTACCGGCTCAGCTGCGGGCAGCACCAGCGTGCCATGACAGCGGCGATCGGCCCGCTGCGCCAGCGGGTGCGCGCGGCGCTGGGCGCGGCCTCGCCGGCCCTGGCGCAGCTGGCGGCGATGGACGCGGTGCTGGACGAAGCCCTGGCGCAGCGCGAACGGCATGCGCTGGGCCGGGTGCCCACCCTGCTGGCGCGCCACGCCCGGCAACTGGGCCAGCCGGGCCAGGTGCAGCTGGACTGGGTGAGCGCCGACGCCGGCGCGGCGCCCGATGTGGCCAGCCTGGGGGCCACGGTGCAAAGGGTCTTGCTGGCCGAGCTGGACATCCGGCTCAAGCCGATCGAGGGAATGATGGAAGCATTGAAGCAGGCGAACGCCCGCCCGGCCGCCGCGGCCGCCGCGGCCGCGCAGAACGCCGCGGTCACGCCGCGCGCAGACCAGGGGAGCGGCCAGTGACCGGCCGGCAGGCAATCCGCGCGGCCCTGGCCGCCTATGCCGTGGGCGGCCTGGCCGTGGCCTGGGTGGCGGCGGGCTATGTGCCATCCAACCCGCTGGCACTGGTGATGACGCTGCTGATCGGCGCCACCTATGCCGTGGGCGGGCTGGAGCTGTGGCGCTTTCACCAGGCCAGCCAGGGCCTGGGCGATGCGCTGGCCGGTCTGGGCGGCGCACCAGGCCAGGCCCCGGCCCCTGCCGATGCCGGCGCGCTGGACGCCTGGCTGGCCCGCCTGCCCGCCGGCCTGGCGCCGGCCGTGCGTCTGCGCATCGCCGGCGAGCGCGTGGCCCTGCCCGGGCCCGGTCTCACGCCCTACCTGGTGGGCCTGCTGGTGCTGCTGGGCATGCTGGGCACCTTTGTGGGCATGGTGGTCACGCTCAAGGGCGCGGTGCTGGCGCTGGAGGCCACGGCCGACCTGCCGGCCATCCGCGCCGCCCTCACCGCGCCGGTGCGCGGCCTGGGCGTGGCCTTCGGCACCTCGGTGGCTGGCGTGGCGGCCTCGGCCATGCTGGGCCTGGTGTCGGCGCTGTGCCGGCGCGAGCGCCTGGCCGTGGCGCGCGCGCTGGATGCCGCGCTGGCCGGCGCGCTGCGGCCCTTCGGCCGCGCGCACCAGCGCGATGAAGCGCTGCGCCTGCAGCAGCAGCAGGCCCAGGCCCTGCCTGAGGTGGCGGCGCAGCTGCAGACCCTGATCGCCCAGTTCGGCCAGCAAAGCCAGGGCCTGATGGCCCAGCTGGCGCAGCAGAACCAGGCGCTCAGCGCCCAGGTGGCGCAGCACAGCGAGGCCGTGGCCGCGCAGCTGGCGCGCCACAGCCAGGCGGTGGCGGCCGAGGTGGGCGGCCTGGGCCGCAGCATGGCGGCCGAGGTGGCGCAGCACAGCCGCAGCGTGGCCAGCGAGGTGGCGCAGCTCAGCCGCGGCGCCAGTGCCGAGATCGCCCAGCACAGCCGCGAAGCCATGGCCGATCTGGTGCGCCAGGGCCAGGCCGTGACCGAGGCCATGGCCCGGCACAGCCGCGACACCATGGCCCAGGTGGCCCAGCACAGCGCCGGCACGGCCACAGGCCTGGCACAGCAGCTGCACGCGCTGGGCGAGCAGCTCACGCAGCAGCACCAGGCCCTGGCCACGCAGCTGGGCGAGGGCCAGGCGCAGTTCCACCGCGAGGCTGGCACGGCGTACGGCACGCTGGCGGCCTCGGTCGACCAGTCGCTGCGCGATAGCCTGGCCGAGAGCGCGCGCCAGGCCGGCGCCACGCTGGCACCGGTGGTGCAGGCCACGATGGACGCCATCGCCCGCGACACCACCACGCTGCATGAGCGCACGGCCGGCGCGCTGGAACACCGCCTCGACGGCCTGTCGCAGCGCTTCGACAGTGCGATGGCGCAGGTCACCAGCGGCTGGTCCGAGGCCCTGGTTGAGCACCGCCGCCACAGCGGAGATGCCGCCGATGCGCTGCGCCAGGCGCTGGACGGCGCTGCCGGCACGCTGGCCGCGCAATCGGGCGAGGTGCTGGCTCGGCTGGATGCGGCGCATGCCGGCTGGACCGAGGCCCTGGCCGCCCAGGACGCCCAGCGCCAGGCCACGCTGACCCAGGCCGTGCAGGGCATGGCCGCCGCACTGCAGGCCGAGTGGCAGCAGGCCGGCGCCCAGGCCCAGGCCCAGCAGGCGCAGATCTGCGCCACGCTGGAGGCCACGGCCCAGCGCCTGCAGGCCCAGGCCGAGGCCCAGGCGCGCGACACGCTCACCGAGATGGCGGCCGTGATGGCCACCGTGGCCGAGGCGCCGCGCGCCGCCGCCGAGGTGATCGGCCAGCTGCGCGAGAAGCTGTCGGACAGCATGGCGCGCGACAACGCGCTGCTCGAGGAGCGCAGCCGCATCCTCGACACCCTGAATGGCCTGCTGGCCACGGTGAACGCCGCCGCCACCGAGCAGCGCAGCGCCATCGACGGTCTGGTGGCCTCGTCGGGCGCGATGCTGGCGCAGGCCGGCGCGCAGTTCGGCGCCCAGGTGCAGGCCGAATCGGCCCGCCTGGCCGACACCGCCGCGCAGATTGCCGGCAGCGCCGCCGATGTGGCCGGCCTGGGCCAGGCCTTTGGCGGCGCGGTGGCGCAGTTCGGTGAATCGAGCCAGGTGCTCGGCGCGCACCTGGAACGCCTGGAGGCCGCGCTGGCCCAGGCCACTGCGCGCAGCGACGAGCAGCTGGCCTACTACGTGGCCCAGGCGCGCGAGGTCATTGATCTCAGCCTGCTGTCGCAGCGCCAGATCGTTGAAGACCTGCAGCGCCTGGCGCAGCAGCCCTCGCTGTTTCCGGCCGAGCCGGCGTGATGGCCTGGTCAGACCCGCTCGACACCGGCCTGGCCGACGACGGCCTGGACGCCAGCACGCCGGTGTGGGCGGTGTTCGGCGACCTGATGGCCGGCCTGCTGGGCGCCTTTGTGCTGATGCTGGTGCTGGTGCTGGGCGCGCAGCTCGATCTGGTGAGCAGCCTGCAGCAGGAGGTGAAGAAGCGCCAGGCCGCCGAGCAGCAGCGCCTGAGTCTGGAGCAGGCGCTGGCCGGGCCGCTGGCCACCGGCCGCGTGACCCTGGTCAACGGCCGCATCGGCATCAGCGGCAGCGTGCTGTTTGCGCAGAACTCCGACGAGCTGCAGCCCGAGGGCCGGCAGCTGCTGAAGACCCTGGCCACGCCGCTGGGCGCCTACCTGGCCGCGCGGGGCGAGATGCTGATGGTCAGCGGCTTCACCGACGACCGCCTGCTGCGCGCGCGCAACCGCGAGTACGCCGACAACCTGGAGCTCTCGGCCCAGCGCGCGCTGACCGTCACGCGCACGCTGATCGAGTTCGGCATCCCGTCGTCCCACCTGTTCGCCGCGGCCTTCGGCCCCGAGCAGCCGGTGGCCTCGAACGCCGATGCCGCTGGCCGTGCGCGCAACCGCCGCGTGGAGATGGCGCCGGTGCCGCGTGCGCCGTCGATGGCGGCCCCGGCGGCCGCCAATGCCAGCCCTGCCCATGAAGCCGCCAGTGCCCCCGGCCTTGCCGCCCCGCGCTGAGCCGCCGCGGCCCGAGCGGCCGCGCGCCGCCCCGGCCACGCCGCTGGGCGCGCTGCTGGCCCACATCGCCCAGGCCCGCGCCGAAGCCGGCCTGCCCGGCACCCAGCAGACGCTGGCGCAGTTCCGCCAGCTGTGGGGCCAGCTCAGCACCGAGCGGCAGATCCGCCAATCGGTGGCCAGCGTGCCCGAAGGCGCCGGCCCGCTCAACTCGCAGCGCCTGGTGCTGCGTGCGCTGCAGACCATGCAGGTGCTGTCGCCCGAGTACCTGAACCGCTACATGGCCTATCTGGACACGCTGCTGTGGCTGGACGAGGCCGGCACCGCGCTGGCGCCGCCTGCGCCCAGGCCGGCAGCCCATCCGGCGCCCCGGGCTGCCGCGAAACCCTCCGCCCAGCCGGCGCCGAAGCCGGCGCAGAAACAGGCTCAGAAACCAGCCCCGAAGCCCGCCCGGAAGGCCACACGCATGGCCGCCCAGGCCGCCGGCCGCAAGCCCGCCCGGCCCGCCGGCTGACCCGCCTGCGCCACCAGGCGCAGCGGTGGCGGGCGCCAACGCGCCTCAGGCCATGGCCTCGGCGCGACGCTTCAGGTTGCCCAGCGTGACCGGCAGGCCGCGGTTCAGGCGCCGGATCAGCACGGGGCCCAGCACCACGCTGAGCAGGCCCGAGAAGCTGACCCGGTGCGTCACGCGCACCGCCGCGCCCTGGGGCTGCAGCTCATGCTCGAACACCATGCGGAACAGCGGAATGCGTGACTCCACGGTGAAGCAGGCATCCGGCTCCACGCGCGTGATCAGCATCGGCACCGTGTTGCCCTGGGTGGGGGTCAGCGAGCCCTGCGTGCCCACGGCAAAGGGCCCGGCGATCGACGCCTGGCGGGTATCGGGATCCCAGGTGTGCCAGCCGGCCACGTCTTGATAGAGCTGGAAGATGCGTGCCGCGGCGGCCTGGACGGTGATGCTGTGTTCGGTGTGCATGGTGGGGCGGGGTGACAAGTGGCGCTGCTGTGCGCCGGCCCCGCCATGCTGGCAGACCACCACGGGCCTGGCTTGAACAAACGCGCCATTGCGCACCGCGCTGGCCGGTTCAGGCGCCAGCGCCCGGTGTCAGGCCGGGCCCGAGGCCAGGATCACCGGCACGGGCACGCCCAGTTTCGCGGCCACTTGAGCGGCAATGCGCGTGCCCAGCCACACCCCACCGGTGCGTCCCAGCTGGCGAGGCGACAGTGCCTCCGGATCGGATGCGAACTCGTCAGACAGGCCATCGGCGGCGCGCTGCGTGAGGCCGTCGAACTGCCAGTGCACGCCCAGGTATACGCGGCTGATCGAGTTGTCGACGATGGCCCGCCACAGGCTGTCCGTCATCACCTGCTGGAACACGCGGGGTTGCAGCGTGCGCGGATCGGTGTTCACGCCATTGAACTCGTCAGAGGTGAACTTGAGCGCAACATTGTCCTGGCCCTGGTCATCGAACTTGGCAAGCTGCTTGTGCACCAGGTACAGGCGCAGCACCTGGAACGCCGCGGCACCAAAGGTGGCATGGCCTGACGGGTAGGCAGGGAAATCGGGTGTGAGCGCCAGCCCGCGCCCGTTGGTGTCGGGGCGGCCCAGTGGAAGAAAGTTCGCATCGGCCGTGCCATTGCCGGGCAGTGCCTGGGGAATGCCCACCGCGGGTCGCCACATCATGTGCGTGGGCGCGTACTTGTAGTACCAGGCGTCGATGCCGGCCTCGGCCATGGCCAGGCCCACGCCGGCGATCAGGGCCAGTTCTTCGTCCTGGCTCAGGCCCTGGCTGCCCTGTGCATGTTCGGCGGCCAGCCGGTCCAGCACGCTCAGCACCGCCTGCATGTACAGCCGCGGCGGGGTACCCAGCTGGCGCGGGCCGTCGTAACCCCAGGCAATGCCGACGAACTCTTCTTTGTCGGTGCGTGCATCTGCCCCCGCACCGCGGTTGATGCCGCCCTTGGCCAGCACACGGGCGAAATCGTCTTGATAGTGCTGGGTGGGCCGCACCTCGGTGGCCGACAAGCGCCCAGGCGGCGGCGGGAAGTCGCTCACCCGGTCTGTCAGCAAGTGATTGGCAAAGCCCCAGTCGGCGCCGGCGAAACCCTGGTCGGGTTGATTGGGGGGAGCGGCATGGGTGTAGGGCAGGCCTGAGGGCTTGTACATGTTGCCGGCCGCAAACCTGGCGTCGTTGCCGCCCAGGGCTTCGATGGCCTGGCCCATGCGGCGGCCGGCGGCCTCGGCGGCTTCGGCCAACTGGCCGGGCATGCCGTAGGCATAGGTTTGCAGCCAGTATTGCCAGGCGGGCTGCAGCAAGGGCGCCTGGTGGGGGTAGCGGCGGTTCAGCACCTCGCTGCAGGCTGCGCAGCAGGCCAGATCGATCTGCACGTGCGTCATGCCGGCCAGATCGGGCACGCCGGCCAGGGTCAGCAGCGGCGTTGCGCCCTTCGCCCTTGCGTTGACCTCATGCGGCGCGGCCAGGGCCATGCCCAGTGCCCGTGCGGTGCGGAAAGGGCCGGTCTGGTCGCCCGGGCCCTCGGTGTGGTCGCGTCTCACGCACTCCAGGCTCATGTCGATCCAGAAGCGCAGGTTTTTTCGGGTGGCCATGGCAGATCCTCGTGAATGAAGCACTGCATCCGACCGGGCCGAGGGCCAGCCACGTGCGCGTCGGGCGATGCACTGCGGGAGCCTTGGAATCCAAGGTGCCCGCAGTCTGGTGCGGCATGCCCCAGCACACATCCGCAAGTTCAAGGATCGCTTGGCAAGGACGCACACTCAAGAGACTAGGCCGCGCCCATCCTCAGTCTTCCAGGTTCTGGTGAAAGGCCTGGGCCCCACGCTTCCAGTACGCCGACACGCGCTGCTTGTCGCGCGGCACGCCCTTCTCGTGCACGAGGATGGCGCGGGCCTGGGCCATCACCTGGGCTTCGCCGGCGCACCAGGCAAAGCCCTCGCCGGCCGGCAGGGGCAGGGCGCGCAAGGCGGCCAGCCAGGCGCTGCTGTCGCTCACCCACTGCGTTTGCACCGCGGCGGCGCTGTGCCAGGTGCGCCGGTCGTCGGTGCTGCCCACCTGCACCAGCACCAGGGCCTGCGCGCCGGCGGGCAGCTCCTGCAGCCGGCGGCTGATGGCCGGCAGGGCGGTGGCATCGCCGGCCAGCAGATGCCAGGCGTAGTCGGTGGGGATGATCATCGAGCCGCGCGGCCCGCCGATGGCCAGGCGCTGGCCGGGGGTGGCCTGGCGCGCCCAGTCGGTGGCCGCGCCTTGCTCATGCAGCGCGAACTCGAGCGTCAGCTCACGGCGCACCGGATCGAAGTGGCGCGGCGTGTAGTCGCGCCGCACCGGCTCGGCGCCGGGTGCGGCCTCGAACAGCAGCTTCACATGGTCGTCGAAGGACAGGCTGGTGAAGCCTTCCAGTTCTTCGCCGCCCAGCGTGATGGCCAGGAAGCCGGGGCCCAGCGGCTGCACTTGGCGCACCTGCAGTTCGCGGCGGCGCAGTTCATGGCGCACGCGTTGCACGCGGCGGGCGGGGGTGGGGACAAGAGGGGTCAAGGTTGGCGGCGATTGGTTGATAATGTCATCCATCATGCGCAAAAAGATTGACCATGTCAACCAATCGGGCCGACCGGTGGGCGCAGCCGCGGGCGCGGCGGCATCCGCGGGGCGCGACGTCGCGGTGGCGTCACCCCCCCGCGACGACGATGTGCTCGAGGCCATCCACGCCGTGATGCACCTGGCGCGCAGCCAGCAGCACCGTGCGCTGCGCGATGCCGAGCAGACGCTGTCGCCGATGGAAGGCCGCGTGCTGGACTTTTTTGCACGCCACCCCGGCGCCACGCTGAGCGAGCTGGTGGCGCATTCGGGGCGTGACAAGGGCCAGCTGGCGCGGCTGGTGGCGGGCCTGCGCGAGCGTGGCCTGCTGCAGGCCTCGCCCGACGAAGTCGATCGCCGCGTGAGCCGCCTGCACCTGGCCGGCCAGGCCCTGGCCCAGCATGCGGCCTTGACGGCGCAACGCCGCGCGCTGTCCGAGCGCGCGGCGGCGGGCCTGACGCCGGCCGAGCGCCGGCAGCTGCTGGCCCTGCTGGCCAAGGTGCGCACGGCCTTGCAGCCCACCGGGGGCGGCAGCGACCACTACACTTGAAGGTTGCCCCCTTCCCCCCGTATTGACACCAGACACCGAGGTTCCGCCATGCCCGCCTACCGCTCCAAGACGTCCACCGCCGGCCGCAACATGGCCGGCGCACGCTCGCTGTGGCGTGCCACCGGCATGAAGGACGCCGACTTCAGCAAGCCCATCATCGCCATCGCCAACAGCTTCACGCAGTTCGTGCCCGGCCATGTGCACCTGAAGGACCTGGGCCTGCTGGTGGCGCGCGAGATCGAGCGTGCCGGCGGCGTGGCGAAAGAGTTCAACACCATCGCCGTGGACGATGGCATCGCCATGGGCCACG